>DXXQ01000001.1 GCA_019416265.1 Clostridiales bacterium
AACTTTTTGAAGTTCTTCGAAAGTGTTTGAGAAGTGATTTTGTCGGCTCTGTTCAAGCGACTTGTTTACTATATCATGTAGTCAGTCATTTGTCAACAGTTATTTTTATTTTTCTGAAAAACTTTTAAATTGTGTTTTTCACATAGACAATTTATCTCCGACAGCCGTATTAGAATACCACCGCTGCCGGAGATTGTCAATACCTGTTTTTATTTTATTTGAAAATTTTCAAACAATTTTTCATGTTCACTTTTTGGCCGACTTAGTTTACCTCCTCTGTGAGCTCCCTGCCGCCCTGGGAATACCACTCTTCTACAAAAGTATCAAAATAACTGATATCCTGTTCTCCCATAATGATCTGGATAAACGCATTCCGCTCCAGAATCTTAAGCGCCTGAGGAATCTCTCTGTCCCCCTTTGTCAGATACCGTCTTTTCGGAGGAACATATCCCCCGTCTACGAGAAGACCTACAGCAGAAATCCGGGATTTATATGCCGCCCAGTCTTCCGCAGAATAGTTTCCTCCATCCTGATAATTCCTACATGCCTCATAGTAAGATTTCTCAATGGCGCTCAGTTCTTTCACATCCAGCTCACCGGAAAAAACCTTCCGTATATTTTTTGTCACCTGATAGGTTTCTTCATTATAGTCTACATTGATGACAAGAGGTCTTGCTGTGGGATCCACATTTAACGCAAAATAATCCGTCATCTCCTGTGCATCCTCCGCCTCATACCTTGAATAGTCAAACAGAACACTGATTATCTTCATTACAATCTCAGGATGCTCATACCCTTTTCTGACAACCACAAATTTGCTGTCACGGAAAGACGCATAAGTCTCAGCCCCCTCTTTTCTGTCTTCCGGAAAATAATAGGGTTCCCAGTCTGCTGTATTGTCTTTTTTCCATCCATCCATAAGAGGATTATTCGGCGACCACCACAATCCAAAGAACGCTCCGCATTTTCCGTTTACCACCAGATCCCGAAGGTTGTTCGGCGCACGAAGAGCAAAATCCTTATCCAGAACCCCCTCCTCATAAAGTCTGTTCAGATATATAAGCGCCTCTTTTGTTTCCTGTGTCAGAGAACCGTAAATGATTTCTCCGTTTTCGTCCTCCTGCCATCTCTGAGGCTTTGCCCCAAACATATCAAAAATCGGATCTGCCGAATAACTGCTGCTTGTTTTTCCCACAAGATCCACATTGCATACCAGTCCTATCGGTTCTTCCCCCTCTCCGGCTCCCATCCGGTGTTTTCGAAACTCACGGATAATCTCAAAGGCCTCCTCCATATTGGCGGGCTCTTCAAGTCCCAGCTCCTCCATCCAGTCTTTGCGGAGCCACAAAAGGCAGGGGCCATGGTCGATCACCGTTTCCGGCAGAGCCATAAGGCGTCCGTCAAATTCCACTGCCTTAAAAATCTCTCCGCCGTAGCTTTCATACATTTCTTTGATCCTCGGGGTAGTGCAGGTCTCATAAACCTCTGTCAGATCTTCCACCAGATCATTTTCCACAAGACATTTCAGATTTTCCTGATCCGAAATCACGAGAACATCCGGAAGATTGTGGTCATTCACAAGAATATCCTCCATTTCCCCGTAGCGGTCCTCACTTTCTGAATACATCATTTCATTTTGGATATTCAGAACTTTTTTCAGATACCTGGTATAGGCATTATCTTCATAGGAATCCCCTTCCGGGAGATTGGAATTATTGGCGCCGCTCATCTGCCCCAGCGTATAAGTGACTGTCTCCGGATATTTTCCCAACGGTGTTCCGCCGGCCTCCTTCCATGCGGCTTCCTCATCCTCTGCTTCTGTTTCCCTGTTTTGCTCCACCTTTTTTTCGCTTTCTCCGCAGCCGCCGAGTATCATAAGGAAACAGGCTGCGGCAATGACTGACAAAAATAATTTCATCCTCTTCATGGCGTACCTCCTCCTTTCGGAATCCGCATTTCCACTGTCGTACCCCGACCTTCCTGACTGGAAATGCGAATCATATATTCCGCCCCGTACAGAAGACAGATACGGTCGTTTACATTTTTCAATCCGTATCCTTCCGCCTGGTAAGTCACCAGAGACTGCGCTACCTCAGGCTTCATCCCAAGTCCGTTATCGGCTACGCGCATCACCACATCATGTCCCTCCTGAACAAAAGAGAGCTTCAGAATCCTTTCCCCCTCCTCTTTCATATCCAGCCCGTGCTCCAGTGCATTCTCAACCACAGGCTGCAAAATAAGCTTGGGAACCATCTCCCCCTTGATCTCCGGATCAATTTCCCATTCCACCGAAAAGTTGTTGTCATGCATAACAAGCTGAATCTGAAGATATGCTTCAATATTCTGGATACAATTCTCCACTGTCACCATATCCGCTCCCTTGCTCAGGGCAGTTCTGTAAAAAGTAGACAGCGCAAGAGTCACCTGGCTGATACTTTTCTGATTACTTTTGATTGCCATCCAGTTTATAATAGAAAGCGTATTATAAAGGAAATGGGGATTGATCTGTGCAGTAAGCGCCTTCAGTTCAAATTCCTTCAGGGCGATCTTATTTTCGTAAACCTCCCGAATCAGACGGTCAATCTCTCCCATCATTCTTCTAAAGCTTCTGATTAGAAGCCCCACTTCATCTTCGGAATCGCTGTAAACCGTAACCTCCCTGCTTCCATGGTTTACGCGATCCATATTTTCCGTAAGCTGTTCGATTTTTCTTGTAAAAATCCTGGAGAAGGACAAGCCCAGTGCAAAAATAATCAGCACACAGACAATGACCAGGGGAATCTCACTAAGCATAAGCTGAAACACAGAGCTTTCCATAAAGTTCTGCGTTTTATAAAGGAAAAAATTCCAGTCATTCTGGCCGCTGGCACAATGTACCGAAACATAATTTTCCTGTATTTTCTTCTGGAGCGCTTCCCCTTTTGTATCTCCCGGAAGCGTATCTTCCGAAAAATTTTCTTTTCTGTATACTATATTTCCGGCTCCGTCTACGATCAGCCCTCCTGTATTTTCTCCGATAATATTTTCAAAGGGCTGAAAAATTTTATCATAATCGAGAGTCAGACAGAGAACCGCTTCCGCTTCCCTGCCATTATAAATCCTTCGCACTGTGGCAATTTCCCGTTTTTCCCTGTTCACAAGCCACTGCACCTTCACATCGTCTGTAAGACTTTTTTCCCACCACGCCTCTTTCATTTCCTCAAAGGGAATCAGCGTATATCCGTGGCGAACCTTGATGCTTTTCGCAAAAAGCTGAATCTGGCAGATTGCCTCGTGATAGGATTTCGGCACTGTGAGAAGAGGATCCACCACTGTGGTATAGCGCTCATAAGCCCTGTAATTATCCATATTTTTTTCTTCGATCACCTCTTCAATATCAGGCGAATAGGTAAGATAATTCAAAAGACTGGTAAATACTTCTATCTGACTGTCAATTCCTTCCTTGGTCTGCTCCAGAATAGAAGACGTATCCTCCAGTTCGTTTTCCCGCACAAGACTGCTCATTCTGGCATGGCTGTAAAGAACCAGAACTGTCATAGGCACAAGACTCGCCACAACAAGAAGGATCGTCAGCTTATGGCGGTATTTCATATTTTTAAGCTTTTTCAGTATCACTTTCATCATCGCCGGTTCCTTTCCGGTAAGATTCTGGGCTGCTTCCGTAATATTCCCGGAAGCTTCTGCAGAAATAAGATACATTTGCAAATCCGACTTCCTCGCTTACCTGGGCAACCTTCATATTTGTGCTGCACAGAAGCTCCTTGGCTTTTTCCATGCGGAACACACGGATAAAACGGTTAAGGTTCATCCCTGTTTCTTTTTTAAAAATAAAGCTGAGATAGCCGGAGGAAAGATATACCTTTTCTGCCAGCATCTCCAGGTTCAGATCCTCTCCGTAATGCTGATAAATATAATTCTTCACAGTTGCCACTTCATTTCTGGATTCTTTCATAGAGTCTTCCAGAAACTTTTCATACTCTCTGATATTTTCCCTGGTAACCTCAATCACCTCTCCGATGTCAATGCTGTTGTAAAGTCTGTCGATCTCCCTGTCCAGTCGTCTTTCCTGGGAAAATTTATTTTCCTCAAAAAGCGCCTGTATTACATTGGAAAAGACAAACTTCGTATACATGGCGGAAAACTGCGTATTCGATTTATATTTTTCTGCCAGGCACTGAAAGTGCACCCAGAGCTGTTCAATATCCTTCCTGCTGATATCCTCTGAAATATGCTGAAGAAGCTGGGAATCCTGCGCTGACTTATCCACATATTTATCATCCTCATCATTGTTGGTAAGGATATGTTTGTCCGGATGATAAAACTGTTCCTCCATCTGCTGTTCCAGCTGTGTCAATATCTCCGGCAGAGTTTCCAATCCTTCAAATTTTCTGCTCACTGCAAGGTGGAAGATAACCGGATAATTTCTCTTCAGGAACAGATAAATATGTTTTGCCAGGAGAAGATAGTCACAGTATTCATCGCTGAAAAACAAAATAGACTGTCTTGCGTTAAGGTTCAGATAAAAGAAATTTCTGTGTATTTCCCTGTTAATCTCCTCTGCGATGGTATCCTGTGCAGTATCAAAAAATGCCTTTCCCGATTCTATGAGAACAGCGCACCTCCATTGATTCCAGTCCTTCAGATCGATCATTTCCTCTGCCTCATCCAGAATCTCTTTTTTCCCTGTGTAAAGATAATTCTGAAGAAAATACTGCTGCAGAAAATTCTGCTCTTTCCTTCCCCGGATTTCCTGGTTTTTCTGCTGTTCTATCTCATTTAAAGTCTTCCGAATGGTATTTTTAAAGATCTCCGGTTCCACCGGCTTTAAGATATAATCTGTCACACCGTAGCGCAGCGCTTTCTGCGCAAATTCAAAATCACTGTAGCCGCTGAAGATCACAATTTTCAGATTTTCATTGACTTCCCTCGCTTTCTCGGAAAGCTCCAGGCCATCCATATGAGGCATTTTTATATCTGTCAGAAGCAGATCCGCTTTTTCATTCCGCAGATATGCCAACGCCTGCTTTCCATTGGAAAACTCCACAATTTCACAATTCTGTTCCTCCTGCAAAAGGAGAAATTTAATTCCTTCCCGTTCGATTTTTTCGTCGTCTACAATTAATACCCTGTACATTTGCCACACTCCTGTATTTTTTCTGAAAACCCCTGCTGTCGGGCAGCTCTTTGACCAAAGCAAACCCATACTGCTACAGAACAAAGCGGACAAGTCCGCTTCGAACTCCCTAAATTCCTCAAGCCTTGAGGGACTTGTTCCGCTTTGCGCGCCAGATACAGACTGCCTATGGCAGTCTGCATCTGGTCGCATCCTCGCGGAGCGTTTTTTGTTTATCAGGAAAGTCAGTACAGAATGTACTGCTTTCCTGATAAATAAAAATAAAGATGATCTTCTGACCAACAGAAAACCATCTTTATTCTAGCATGCAAAAGTGAGGTTGAAAAGGTTAAGAATTCTACTTATACTGGCAAAACTTCACTTAACC
>DXXQ01000010.1 GCA_019416265.1 Clostridiales bacterium
GTATAAAAAATCCCCTGTCCGATGACAGAGGATTTTGTTATATTCAGTTTCGGTTTTTTCCGCGGATGTATGGATTTGTCCAGAAGGCAAAGACCAGCTCCACAGCCATGAAGCACCATATGATCGGTTCGCACCAGATAACCGCCTGGTAATGGAAAATAGGAATGAAGATCATGGCGAAAATAATCTTTCCCACCAGTTCGATCACACTGGAAAGGATCGGAAGAATTTTGCGCCCGATTGCCTGGAGTGCGGAACGCGTCTGGTTAATCACCCCCAGAACAAAATAGAACGGCGCTACCACGCGAAGATACATGGAGCCGTTTCCAAGGACTACCGCTTCTTCCGAACCGGAGATGAAGCTCACCATCTGCGGTGCAAAGCTGTAGATCACCACCATAAGAATTCCCGTTACCAGAGCATTATAGCAATACGCATATTTCATTGCTCTGCGGATCCTGTCCGGTTTCCCCGCACCGTAATTCTGAGAAACAAAGGTGTTGATAGAGCCGTTCATCGCCGAAAACGGCATCAGGCAGAACATACAGAGCTTTCTTGCTGCAGTATGTCCGGCAATCACAAGATATCCAAGCCCATTAATTCCAGACTGGAGAACAGCGGTTCCCGCTGAGACGAAACAGCTCATAAAGCTCATGGAAAGCCCCTGAGCGATCATCTCTTTATAGAGAGGTTTGTCCGTCTTAAAGTGCTTTTTCTCCGGAACAAGAAGAGGCGTTTTTCTCACAATATAAACCAGACAGAGCACTACAGAAACACCCTGGGCAATCACAGTCGCAGCAGCAGCTCCCCTGATCCCCATCTGAAACTGTGTGATAAAAAGAATATCCAGCACAATATTGATCAGAGACGAAATAATCAGAAATACCAGCGGCATTACACTGTTTCCAATGGCGCGCAGGGCGCCGGAACACAGATTATACGCCAGTGTGACGGCGCTGAACTGTGTGATAAAAGATACATAGCTATATGCCTCGTGAATAATTTCTCCGGGCGTGTGCATAAGCTCCAGAAACGGAAACAGAACAAACCTGGTAACCACCGTTATAACTACTGCAATGGCAATTCCAATTTTAATAGTTGCCGCTACTGATTTTTTTAATAAGGTCTCATTTCCTGATCCGAAGCTCCTCGCCGTCACAATGGACAGACCGTGCCCCATTCCCATGGCAAACCCCATAAGAAGATCATACACCGGCATGGCAGCTCCCACTGCTGCCAGCGAAGTTTCTCCCAAAATATTTCCTACGATAACCGTATCCATGGTATTATAAAGCTGCTGAAAAATACTGGATAAAAGAACCGGTATGGCAAACCGGACCATAGACATAAATATCGGGCCGTTCAGCAGATCGACCCGAGTTTTTTTCGTAATAGAATTCATTAATAAAAATCCCCTATATCATTCTTTCATGTGAACCTGAAGCTGATTATACGGAATCTCAATTCCCTGGGCATCAAATTCTTCTTTAATTCTTTGATTCAATCTCCATTTCGCAGGCCAGTAAGCGTCTGTGGCTACCCACACACGAAATCCCATAATTACTGCGCTGGCTCCCAGCTCATCCACAAAAACAACCATGTCCTTGTCATCTCTGGTATCCTCATCCTCCCGAAGGAGCTTCTCCAGAATTCCCTTGGCTTTTCCTATATCTGAATTGTAGGAAATTCCCACCTTAACCTCCAGCTTGCGAAGATCTCTGGCAGTTACGTTGGTTATAATGCTGTTGGAAAGAGTTCCGTTTGGAATCACCACATGCTTGTTATCTATAGAAAGAAGGGTTGTATAACACATCTCCACCTTATAGACCGTTCCCTCACAGCCAGCCTGTCCCTGGACAATAATGTAATCTCCCACCTGAAACGGCTTAAAGACCAGAAGGATCACACCGCCTGCGATATTGGCAAGACCGCCCTGAAGAGCAAGACCGATGGTAACACCGGCAGTACCAAGAAGGGCTGCCACAGATGTTTCTGTTACGCCAAAGCTTGTGGCAATATTAAAAATAAGCAAAATATATAGAATTGATTTTATAAGGGATCCCACAAACTGTGTCACACCCTTATCCACAGAGGCTTTTTCCATGGAGGTCTTCACAAATTTAACCAGCCATTTGATCAGCTTTCTTCCCACAAAGAAGGCAAGAATGGCGATTATAACCTTAAATCCAAAGCGGGTAAATTCCGGAATATTGTCATAAAGATACTGCTGAAGCCGGTTTACCCCTTCTGTTACTTCCTGCACACTCTGCTTTACTCCCTGTTCCACCTGTTCCTGAACCTGTTGTTCCATACGTATCACCTCTGTCAGTAATCTTCCATTACTTTTTATGGTAACAATACAGGGTCGCCCATGCGGCCCTGTATTTTAAACTTTCCGATACACCTTATTGTGCCATCAGATTTTCAGTGGTTATATTTTTGAAAAAAGGCGATCAGCGCCGTAACCTGCAACATAAAAATCACAGGCACCCCGATATAAAATTTCCCTTTTCTCGTTTTATGGTGAAAGAATTTCATTGCTATGTAAGCCCCCACAGAGCCTCCTAAAGCTGCTGCAAGGAGCAGCGCCTTCTCCGGAATTCTCCAGAGTCCGCGCCGGGCTTTAAATTTGTCTATACCATATATGGAAAAAGCAAATACATTAATCCCCACCAGATAATAATAGAAATAATTCATTACCGGTCTCCCGCTGTTCAGTGAATTCCTTTCATGGAAAGGCTGATTCGCTTTTTCTTCATATCCACACCGATAACCTTTACATCTACCACATCTCCTACGCTTACTGCTTCCAGAGGATGTTTGATGAACTTCTCGCTCATCTCGGAAATATGAACAAGACCGTCCTGATGTACACCGATATCTACGAAAGCTCCGAAGTCGATAACGTTTCTTACGGTTCCCTTGAGAATCATTCCTTCTTTCAGGTCTTTCATATCCAGGACATCGGTTCGAAGAATCGGTTTCGGCATCTCGTCACGAGGGTCACGGGCAGGTTTTTCCAGCTCTTTCACAATATCCTGAAGGGTAATCTCACCGATTCCCAGTTCCTGCGCCATTTTTTCATATTTTCCTTTCATCTGAAGGGAAATTCCAAGGAGCTTGCCGCCGCTGATGTCGGAGGTTTTATAGCCGAGTTTTTCCAGAAGCTTAGAGGCCGCCTCATAGCTTTCCGGATGTACGCTTGTTGCGTCCAGAGGATTTTTACCACCGGAAATACGCATGAAACCTGCACACTGCTCAAAAGCCTTCGGTCCTAATTTGGCAACCTTGAGAAGTTCTTTTCTGCTCTCGAAGCGTCCGTTTTCTTCACGGTAGGCTACGATATTTTTCGCGATCGCTTTGCTGATACCGGAAATATACTCCAAAAGAGAAGCAGATGCTGTATTTAAGTCAACGCCGACCTTATTTACACAATCCTCGACAACACCGCTTAAGGCTTCGCCCAGTTTTTTCTGATTCATGTCGTGCTGGTACTGACCAACACCGATAGATTTCGGATCGATTTTTACAAGCTCCGCAAGAGGGTCCTGTACGCGTCTTGCAATGGATGCCGCGCTTCTCTGTCCTACGTCAAAGTTTGGAAATTCCTCTGTCGCAAGCTTACTTGCAGAATACACGGAGGCTCCGGCCTCGTTGGTGATTACATACTGTACTTTTTTCTGCGGAATCTCTTTGAGCATATCTACGATTACCTGCTCAGATTCACGGCATGCCGTACCGTTTCCTACAGAGATCAGGGAGATTCCGTATTTATCGATCATTTTCTCCACTGTATCTTTGGCCGCTCTGATTTTTGCCTCTGTTGTCGGAGCAGTGGGATAAACAACCGTTGTGTCAAGCACCTTGCCTGTACCGTCTACAACTGCAAGCTTACATCCTGTACGGAACGCCGGGTCCCAGCCCAGCACAACCTTCCCTGCGATCGGAGGCTGCATCAGAAGCTGTTCCAGATTCTTGCCGAATACGTGAATCGCGCCGTCCTCTGCCATTTCTGTAAGACTGCTGCGGATCTCACGCTCAATAGCAGGGCCGATAAGACGTTTATAGCTGTCTTCCACCACTTCTTTCAGAATCTCTGTTGTATTTGGATTCTCTTTTACAATTATTTTTTTGTTTAAATAACGAAGAATATCTTCTTCCGGCGCATTGATCTTAACTGTAAGGATTTTTTCTTTTTCCCCGCGGTTTAAAGCGAGAATCTTATGCCCCGGTAATTTATCCAAAGCTCCCTCGAAATCGTAATACATCTCGTAAACCGACTGCTCTTCCGGCTTCTTTGCCACAGAG
Source organism: Clostridiales bacterium (assembly GCA_019416265.1). Lineage (GTDB taxonomy): Bacteria > Bacillota > Clostridia > Lachnospirales > Lachnospiraceae > Blautia_A. Next base: position 4,309 of record DXXQ01000010.1, read on the forward strand.
ACAACAGTTCCCTTCTTTGCGGTAAGATTACGGATGTAGATACGATAATCCGCCTCATCGGAAATACGCTCTGCAAGAATATCCTTTGCTCCGCTGATGGCTGCGCTTACAGACGGCACTTCTTTTTCTTCGGAAACAAAAGCCTTCGCCTCTTCCTCGATAGATTTCTCTGTCATCTGGAGCATAATGATATTTGCCAGAGGCTCCAGTCCCCTTTCTTTGGCAATAGTAGCTCTGGTACGGCGTTTCGGGCGGTAAGGACGATATAAATCCTCCACCACAACAAGAGTCTGTGCTTCCAGAATCTGTTTTTTCAGTTCTTCCGTAAGCTTGCCCTGTTCCTCGATGCTGCCGAGAACCTGATTTTTTTTGTCTTCCAAATTCCTTAAATAAGTCAGTCTGTCAAAAAGGTTACGGAGCTGTTCGTCATTCAAGGCTCCTGTCGCCTCTTTTCTGTATCGTGAAATAAACGGAATGGTATTGCCTTCGTCAATTAATTTAACTGCGGCTTCCACCTGCCATTTTTCCACTTTTAATTCCTGTGTGATTACCTGAATAATGTCCATAAATTCATCTGTCTCCTATAAGTTTACGCTTCAGAATTGTAATCATCCCTCTGCTCTTTTTGCTGCTCTGATGCTTCCGGCAGCTCCAGGGGCTCTGGAAGCTCCTGTGTTTCTGATAATTCCGGAGTCTCTGCCGGGCCGCCCATGGTATAAGCAGAATAGAACCCTGCTCCCTGTATCGGCCTGTCCAGTTCACCGAGCATATCCCTGTAAAACATTGCCGCGCTCATCTGCATATAGGGCATAACCCAGAGAAGGGCAATGTAAAAAGTAAAGACGGAAAGCAGCATAAGGGGGAAGAAGCTGATCTGCAGAAGCAAATATTTCCCGATTCTCCCTTTCATCATACGCGCGCTTTCCTTTACTGCCTGGATTCCTCCCATTTCCTCATTGTCAGAAAGAAGGAAATAAATCATTGCAAACGGGATTCCCAGCAACATACTGAGAATACTTGTCACCAGAAAAATCACGGAATACGTTGTCAGCCATTCCATCTGCGCTTCCATGGAAGTTCCCGGCTCCACTGCCAGGTTGTAGTAGGTTGCCGGAAATGTTGCCACCACATCAATTACGGCAAGAACGGTTGACGCTACAATAACTCTGTCCGGATGACTGCGGAAAAAATAAAGCAGATCTCCCAGAACACAGGAGCCCTCTCTTGCCACCTTCAGCAGCATATAGGAATATCCTGCTGTCACAATGCTGAATACCAGCGAAAGAATAATCGCAAAAATCTGACTCAGGACGATCGACAGCACCGAGTCTCCCGGAAAAAGCGCTGTGGTAAGCGTCGTTCCGAGAAAGCTTAAAACGGAGCCGATCATAGATGCCATGATCAGAATTCCATAGTTTCCTTTCAGAGCAGTCTTTGCCGCTCTTTTTAAGTCACCTATCCTTCTCATTATTTCTCCTTTTTAATCTGCCAGGTTAAACGCATCATGCACCGCATTCATCGCACGGATACCGTCCTTCTCACTGATCAGAACCGTGACGCGGATTTCGGATGTTGAAATCATATTAATGTTTACGCCTTCGTTATAAAGGCTCTCGAACATTTTTGCGGCAACACCCGGATTGCTCATCATACCTGCGCCTACAATAGAAAGCTTGGCAATATTTCTTTCGGAATGAAGCTCCTTGTAGCCAAGACGCGCCTGGTTGGCCTCCAGAACAGCAACCGCCTCATCCAGATCGTTCTTATCTACAGTAAAGGAAATATCCTTTGTGCCTGCACGGCCGATAGACTGCAGGATTACGTCTACATTGATATTTTTCTTTGCAAGGGTGTCAAATAGCTTAAAGGCCACACCCGGAATATCCTTTAATCCGATCACCGCAATTCTCACGGCGTCTGTGTCAAGGGCAACACCGCTGATCAACATTCTTTCCACTGTAACTTCCTCCTTTACGACAGTTCCTTCGCTGTCATTTAAACTGGAACGCACAACAAGGGGCACTCCGTATTTTTTCGCCATTTCCACAGAACGGTTATGAAGAACACCTGCACCCAGAGTTGCCAGATCCAGCATCTCATCGTAAGTAATTTCCTTTAATTTCCTTGCTTTCGGAACCTTACGGGGATCTGCGGTATATACGCCGTCCACATCTGTATAGATTTCACATGCGTCTGCGTGAAGAGCCGCTGCAAGGGCAACCGCCGTAGTGTCAGAACCGCCTCTTCCCAGAGTTGTATAATCATCGTATTTATTAATTCCCTGGAACCCTGTGACGATTACAATTTTTCCGCATTCCAGTTCCCGTTTGATACGCTCTGTATCAATCCGTTTCAGACGCGCATTTCCATGGGCGCTTGTGGTGTGCATGGATACCTGAAAAGCATTCAGCGACACTGCGGGAACCCCCAGCTTGTTCATCGCCATCGCCATAAGAGAAACTGACATCTGCTCACCGATGGTAAACAGCATATCCATCTCCCTCTTGGGCGGCTTTTCGTTGATGTCCTGTGCCTTGGCGATCAGCTCATCCGTGTATTTGCCCATTGCGGACAAAACAACCACCACTTCATTTCCTTTTTTATATTCCTCGATGCACCGGTTCGCCACATGAAAGATACGCTCTTTATCTGCTACTGAGGTGCCTCCAAATTTTTTGACAATTAACATGATCTGCCTCCTTCGATCAATTCCGGCATTTTTCGTCTTTTACGCGACGGACTGAACTTCCGTCCCTTCCTTACCTGCCGGATCCGGCAAAAAGGTATTTCATCATATCCCAGCCGTGCTCAACCCTGTTTCCGCTCTCTGCCGCCTCTTTTTCGTTGTAATGCCAGTCATGGGACTGAGGCGCTGTGCTGTCATAGAGAAGATACGGAACCGGTTCTGCCACATGGGTACGCACCTTGATCGGTGTCGGATGATCCGGAAGGATCAGCATCCGGTAATCCTCTCCTGATGCGTCCAGCCCCTCTTTTATGAGGCGGATCAGACGGCTGTCCAGATATTCGATAGACTGGATTTTTTTGGAGATACTTCCCTGATGTCCCATTTCATCAGGCGCCTCCACATGTACATAGGCGAAATCATAGCCCTTCTTTGTCAGGGCCTCCACTGCCGCCTCTGCTTTTCCTTCATAATTGGTATGAAGCCCTCCGTTGGCTCCCTCCACAAGAATGCGGTCTATCTCTGCACCAACTGCAATCCCCTTCAGAAGATCTACAGCAGAGATCATAACGCCTTTTTTGTGGTAAATCTCCTCAAAGGATGTGAGGATCGGCTTTGTTCCTGCTCCCCAGAACCAGAAGCTGTTGGCAGGATTCAGACCTTTTTTCTTTCTTTCTATGTTAAGAGGATGATTTTTTAAAATCTCGTAGCTTCGCTTCTGCATATTCAGGAGCTCTTCCTTTCGGGGAAGATACGGGCCGATAACCTTTGTCAGGACATCGTGGGGCGGAGTCAGATCGAGAACCTCTCCCCTGTCCCAGATCATACAGTGACGATAGCTGGTTCCGGTATAAAACTGCCAGGTTTCATTTGCCAGTTCTTCGCAAACTGCCTTCAGAAGAATGTCTGCATCTTCTGTGCTGATCTCTCCGGAGCTGTGATCCAGGATCCGCTGTTCCTCATAAGGGCAGTCATCTTCTGTCAGAGTCACGATGTTGCATCTGTATACCACATCCGTCTCTTTCATATCAACGCCAATACTCAGAGCCTCTAACGGAGAACGTCCTGTATAGTATTTCTTCGGATCATATCCCATGACAGAAAGATTCGCCGTATCGCTGCCCGGAGCCATCCCTTCCGGAATTGTTGCAACTGTTCCGATTTCCGAAACTTTCGCAAGAGCATCCATGACCGGAGTATCCGCTCTGAAAAGAGGAGTTTCTCCCTGCAGTTCGTCTAAAGGCCAGTCTGCCATACCGTCTCCTAAAATCACCACGTATTTCATAAAATCTCCTTTCAACGCACCTATGGGCGCGAAGCCATAAAAGGTTCCCGCCCACAGATAATCTCAGTCTTTCACTCTGATCTCGGACAGAACCAGTCCGTTCAGTCCATCCAGTTTCTTTTTGAATTCTCCCTGCGTCATCTCAGAAGTAAGGAATGCAAATTCTCCCGGAAACTGTGTCAGCTTTACAATCTTTACCTTTCCGAAAACTGCATTTACTTTCTCAGAAGCCACCTCGCGCACACGGACGAAGAATCGGCCTTTCACCTCATCCATGCAAAGAAGCTTCGCCGGTTCACTGCTCCATCTCGTAAATATGGTTCTGTGAAGATGCTTCGCTTCATCAATAATATCTCCCACAACTGCGCTGGCTGTGGGAAGCTTTCCTGCTCCGCTTCCATAATACATGGAGTCCCCAAGCATATTTCCATGAACAAAAACTGCGTTGAATACGTCGTTCACACTGTAGAGCGGGCTCTTTTTGCCTACAAGGAAAGGCGCGGTCATTGCATAATAGGTGTTATCATCCACTTTTTTACTTGTTGCAAGAAGCTTGATGGTCATACCCAGAGCTTCCGCATATTCCATATCCTCAGGGGTGATCTTTGTAATCCCCTCTGTATGAATTTCTTCAAAATCAAAATATTTCCCATATGCAAGGGAGGATAAAATCGCGATTTTCCTGCAGGCGTCATAGCCTTCAACGTCCGCTGTGGGATCTGCCTCTGCATATCCCATTGCCTGTGCCTCTTTGAGCACATCATGAAAGTCGCTTCCTTCGCTGCTCATCTTATACAGCATATAGTTGGTAGTTCCGTTTAAGATTCCGGTAACCTCATCAATCTCATCTGCTGTGAGAGAGGAGTTCAGTACACGGATAATCGGAATTCCTCCGCCGCAGCTTGCCTCAAATAAAAAGTTGATGCTCTTTTCTTTCGCAAGATCCATAAGCTCTCTGCCGTGTTTGGCTACCAGAGCCTTATTGGAGGTGCAGACGCTTTTCCCTGCGAGAAGCGCTCTCTTTACAAAGGTATACGCCGGTTCGATTCCTCCCATTACCTCTACCACAATATCTACTTCCGGGTCATTGACGATGGTTTCATAATCGTGTACCAGTACTTCCTGTACCGGATCTCCCGGAAAATCCCGAAGATCAAGAACATATTTGATTCTTAATTCCTCGCCTGCCCGCTGGTTGATGCTCTCACGGTTGGTATTGATAACCTCCACCACACCGCTTCCAACTGTACCGTAACCCAAAACTGCTATATTTATCATTCTGTTTACTCCCTGCCTAAAATTTTCAGATAGTGAATCCCTTCGCTGTGCTCAATTACGTCTATGATCGCTTCTGCATCGCCCTCTCCCGGAAGAATATCCACGCTCAAAGTCAAAGTCGCCACCCCATTGATGGGAATACTCTGATGAATGGTGAGGATATTTCCGTGAAATCTCGCGATGGTCTGCAGGACAACGGAAAGCAGTCCCGGTTCATCATCCATTTGGATAATGAAGGTAATTGTTTTCCCCTTCGCTTCCTCATGGAAAGGAAAAATATCATCCTTATATTTATAAAATGAGCTTCTGCTGATTCCGGTCTGCTCTGCTGCCTCCTGTACAGTCATGGCTCTGCCTGAGTCAAGAAGCCGCTTCGCCTCCACAACCTTTAAAAGTACCTCCGGAACCGCACGTTCTGTTACTACAAAATATTTTCTCTTTTCTGTTGGTTTTTGCATTTCTTTCACCTGTCCGTTCTATAAAGACATTTGTTTTTATATTAGGGATATGCTAACACACATGGCAAAAGTGTGCAAGTATTTTTTCTGTAATCCTAACAGGAAAAACGTTACTGTTCCCTCCGTTCACAGCAACGGAAAAACTCCATAATGTAACGGGACTATCATTTCCGTGACAGTCCCGCTTCCTGCTTTTTATTTTGACAAAGCAATCCATTTCAGATACGCGTTAATGAAAATATCAATACTTCCATCCATAACTGCATCCACATTTCCTGTCTCTTCATTGGTGCGGTGATCCTTGACCATTGTATATGGCTGCATTACATAAGAACGGATCTGATTGCCCCAGCCGATATCCGTAACCTCTCCTCTGATACCGGAAAGCTTGGCTTCCGCTTCCTGCTGTTTGAGAAGATACAGCTTCGCCTTCAGCATCTGCATAGCCTTATCCTTGTTCATATGCTGAGAACGCTCATTCTGGCACTGTACCACAATTCCCGTAGGAAAATGGGTAATACGGATCGCAGATGAGGTTTTGTTGATGTGCTGTCCGCCGGCGCCGCTGCTTCGGTAGGTATCGATACGGATGTCATCGTCATTGATCTCTACATCCAGGTCTTTCTTAATATCCGGCATAACATCGCAGGATACAAAGGATGTCTGGCGTTTACCCGCCGCATTAAACGGAGAAATACGCACAAGACGGTGTACGCCCTTTTCGGATTTCAGGTAACCATAGGCATTTTCACCGTTTACCTGGAAGGTTACAGATTTAACGCCTGCCTCATCACCGTCAAGATAATCGAGAACTTCCATGGAGAAGCCCTTCTTATCTACCCAGCGGCTGTACATACGGTAAAGCATTCCGCACCAGTCACAGGCTTCTGTTCCGCCTGCCCCTGCGTTCAGCTTAATGATGGCGTTTTCACTGTCATATTCTCCGGAAAGGAGAGTTTTGATACGGATATTGTCAAAATCTGCCTGGAACTGATCAAGCATTTCCTGAATTTCAGGAATCAGATCCGGGTCATTTTCCTCATATCCCATCTCAATCATGGTTTCCATATCTTCCATCTGGGTTACCAGATTGTGATATGTCTCCATGTCATCTTTCATACTCTTTAATTCTTTCATCTTCATCTGGGAAACTTCCGCGTCATCCCAGAAATCAGGCGCTTCCATTTCGCGCTCTAATTCTTCGACCTTCTGCTCTTTGTTAGCGAGGTCAAAGTGAATCCCTCACTTCCACTAATGGTTCTGTGTAAGTTGCAAGAATGCTCTTGAACTGATCTAATTCAACCACAGCTTCACCTTCTTTCTTATCATTCAATTGCCTTTGTAATTCTCTTTCGGTTGAAATCACACGGCTTATGATAACATATCTTTTCGGAAATTACAAACTTTATATGCAGATTTTCTATTATCTTAACGTAACCATGTTAAGGTTCAAAGCCTTCACCGCAGCTGGATCATTGCCCCGTTTTTCAGGCGGCTTTCCTCGGCGGCAAGAGCGATCAGATGGCTTTCCACCGCTTCCTCGGCGCTGCTTCTGCTTTTCCCTTTTCCATCTGCCGCCACAAGGGCAGTAAATTCCTTCATCAGCATGGAATCGCTTCCGCTGTGCCCGGATTCCGAAACAGAGAGTTCTATTTTATAAGTGTGTCCCGTCACAAAATCCATAACCTCAATGTAGTTTTTTTCCATGTTTCCGCGAATCTGTCCCCTTGTTCCCATAAGATTGATCACACGCTCCATCTCATTGGTAAAAGCACACATGGTCATATTTGCGGTAACGCCGTTTTCAAATTCCAGATTCACTACCTGATGATCCACCACGTTGTTGTCGCAGTGATAAACACATCTTCCGTATGGGCCGTTTTTCAAAGCCTTCAGGATTCCTTCCCTGCTGGTATCCTGGGTGAATGCATTTGCAAATCCTCTTCCATATTTATGCTCCAGATAAAATTTAGGAGCAAAATAAGGACATTCATTTCTGTGGGGGCAGCCGTCCATACAGTACATCGGCGCTCCCTGGGGAGCATTCTCCTCTTTAAAATGCATCAGGCTTCCAAAGCTTGAAACACGTTTGCAGTGGCTTCCTGTAAGCCACAGCAGAATATCCATATCATGGCAGCATTTCTGCAAAATCATGGAAGAGCTTTCCTCACTGTTTCTCCAGTTCCCACGCACAAAGCTGTGCGCCTGATGCCAGAATCCCACGCTTTCAATATGCTGAACGGAGACAAGTTCCCCGATGGCCCCTGCATCCAGCAAACGTTTCAATTCGCTGAAAAAAGGAGAATAGCGAAGTACATGGCAGATAGAAAACACCTTCCCGCTTTCCCTTGCAATACGCGCCATATCCTCCAGCTCTTCCCTGTCTGAGCTCATGGGCTTTTCACATAAAATATGATACCCCTTCTCTGCCGCCATTTTTACCGGGCCGTAATGCATATTGTCCATGGTGCAGATCAGAACACAGTCTGCCATTTTGGGCTGTGAAAGAAGTTCCTCCCAGCTTTTAAAACAATTCTCCCCGGGGATATTGTGTTCTTCCCTGAACGCCTCTCGTTTCTCTTCATCCGGTTCTGCCACGCCCACGATTTTCAGTTCGTTGGGATTATCCAGGGCATAGGATGCGTAGGCTTTTCTGCCGCGCCTTCCGGCTCCCGCCACAATTGCCGTTACCTGTTTCATAACCTAAAGTCCGCCTTTCTCCTTTGTATTTTATATCAGTTTCCCGATCAGATATTTTATCTCAGCAAAAAATTCTCTGAGCATATTGTTGGGCAGAAAGGATTTCGTTGAAGCGGCAGATATGCCGCAGATATGTTTCATTCCCTGGCTGCGCGCAATCTGCAGGGCTCGAAACATATGGAAATCGTTGGTGATGATTCCCACAGATGCCCCCTCCCTCATCAGTTTTCTGCTGTTTGTAATATTCTGGGCAGTTGTCTTTGACTCTGCTTCCAGAATCAGTTTTTCTTTGGCAATCCCCTTCTTCAGAAGATAATCAGCCATTCCCTCTGCCTCTGAACAAGGTTCGTTAAATCCCTGACCGCCGGATACCACACAGAGCGTTTCCGGATTTCTTTCCATATATTCTGCAGCCTTATCGAGACGATATTTCAAAGCCCTGCTTGGGCCGTCTTTATTAATCTGAGCTCCTAAAACCAGAATATAATCCAGTCCGCTTTTCCCTTCCTGTCTCATCTGGCTGATAATCATTCCTTCCACAACTGCAAACAAAAGAAGCCCCGCTGCTGCCAAAATGAGAATTGCTTTCTGTAAAAGCCCCGGCATTTTCGCCCATAATCCCAAGTGCAGAAATACTCCAAGACCTGCAAATCCTCCGCCTATCAGGAACCATACAAGATAAAATCCCGTTCCCGATCCTGCGGAAAGAACGACCATTCCGTAAAAGAAACAGATAACTGCCAGCAAAATGCCGGATATCAGATAGATACTGTTCATACTGCCTAAACCTTTCCTGTGTTTCTTTTTTGCCTCTCTGTATTTCAGAATCCTTCCCTCCGTCTTGTCTTCCACAGCTCTGCCCGCTTTACGGCAGCCTCATCCTCAATCTGCTGGGTAATTCCTTCAATGATCAGTCCAGGCACTTCCACAGGGCGCTGCTCGTCGTCTGTTCCGACCATGGTAAAATACGCACGGTTTATCATGGTTCTCTTTCCGTCGCTGGCTTCGCGATATGTGTCGATACGCACCTCCATGGAGGAGTGCCCCACATGGGTCAGTCGGCCGATCAGGACGATCATATCGTTGACCTTGGCTCCTGCTTTAAAATACATATTGTCAATGGCAACTGTCACCACATTCATTTCCGAATGACGTTTTCCCACAATTCCGGCTGTCTCATCGATCCACGCCAGAAGCTGTCCTCCAAACAGATATCCCGATGAATTCAGATCCCTTGGCATAATCAGATGTGACTGCTCTGTAATGGAATCCTCAACTCGTTTCATTTTTCGTTCTGACATCTTTTCTCTCCTTGTTCTCAATATTTTTAAAACTTTCTCACTTATTTGACTCCTGTCATTTCCCCTCTTAATTTTCTGTTAGATTTATAGTAGCAATTTCCATCTGTTTTTTCAAGTATGCGTCTGCCAAACCTTTGAAGCTGATACCCTTTGCATATTTTCAAAAGGAAATCACGAAATTATTGGGATACTCCCATAAGTTTCAGGGGATTGAGAACGTTCGCCAAGGAATGTCATAAACATCTGCCGGCAAGACTATCGAGTGATATCAGCCCCTCCAATGATTTGCAATTTCCTCTTTAATAATATCCACATAGCGTTTTGCTTTGCTGATATCACGATTAACCGTATACACATCTCTCTGTGTAATTTCAAGTTTACAGCCTCTGGCCGCATGGAGAGTTTTTCTCAGGCTTTCTCTCACCGCATCCTCATCCATCACTGCCCCGACTCCGAGATAATTTGGCGACGGTTTGCGATGGAATATCACATTTTTTCTGTCGCGGAGACGTTCTCCCATAAATTCCTCGTCACACCATGGAGAAATGGACACCTTTCGTAAATTATCAAGCTTCGAAATGCAGTTATCCCAGATTGGATGTACCGGCTCACAGCATCCGTAGGACAGAAGTCCGTACTGGGATGCGATTTTTTTGTAGCATGGAAAAATAAATTCTTCATACATCTTAGGAGAAAGCCCTACGGTTTCCTGAGAGTCCATAAATCCCCATACATCCTTTGTAATAAACGGACGCTTTGCAGCTTCCTCCTCTCCCGGAAGCTCATGGTTATAACACCAGCTTCCCTGAGCAAGCCCCTGCGCTCCTGTTGTGGGAAGGATCAGATGTTTTTCCTCCAGGAAACGGTAATAAGCAAGAGTATCCTCTGCGATTCTGTCCATCATTTCATGGAAAAGCTCCGGATAATCGTAAATGTTATACATCATATTTTCCATTTTCATAAAATGAACCACCATCTGCGTCGGAACACTGTACAGGCAATCCATCTGAATTCTTACAGGAAGAATGTCTCCGAAGGTTTCTTCCAGCACCTGCTTTTTGCAAAGTGTGGACTCCATATCTACGCCGAAATCTGTCTCTTTTAACTTATGGTAGTCATCTTCTAAGTCCTCCACAACAGACACAAATTCATGCCCCAGAGAACCCTCCGCCTCATGCTTCTTAATTTCAATATTAAACAGTGTAAAATGAGTATCATAGTTCAGCGGATAATAATCCGGTGTCACACGGTCGTCGTCAAAAAGCTCCTGATTCAAAAAATTGACATAAAGATTTGTTTCCACCTCTCTGGCAAACTCCCCCTGACACCGCAGTCTCTGGGGAATGATCTCCTGGGCAAACGTCCCCATTTCCAGGTGAATCATGGGACGTTCTCCCTTTAAAGAGTTATGGGCATACCATTCCTCTTTTTTCTTTTTATTTTCCTCTGCCTGGGAAAATTCATACTGTTTTTTTGCAAGCTCGCGCAAAATTTCACGGTCTTTATCGCTGATCATATAAGCTTTCATATTGACACACTCCTTGTCGTTTTTTCTTTATCATAGTACGAAAAAACGTCCTCTGCATTTGAATATTTTGCGCTCTTATATCAAAAAATTGCTCTTTCTTGTTGAATTTTCTCCTTTTCTTTTCTATAATCTCTTATAATAAGAAAGATTGATAAAAATTCCTGTGTTTTTCAGCGTTTTGCCGCTGTCTTCTCATTGAAAACTATGGTTTTTACAGACTTTTATGGAGGATTCTTATGAAAACAGTTTATACCGAAGGAGTTTCCAGCGCGTCCACGATTTTTTTTCACACACCGGAAAACCGGATACCGGATTTTTTTTATTTTCCCCTTTGTATCGGGCATTTTTTCTGTAATATTCCATATGAGGT
>DXXQ01000100.1 GCA_019416265.1 Clostridiales bacterium
GATGATATTGAGGATCACTGCAATGAGAGTTGCCAGCACTACCGGAGATTTGCCGAAGATCGTAGTCACCCATGCAGGGAAGGTTGCAAGGGCAGCCGTCGCCTGTGATACACCCATTCCAAGAGCAGCCGCAAGTCCGACAATGGAAGAATTGCGGTAATCCATCTCTGCAGAAGAAACCAGCTTCATACCGGTCATGGCAATGGATGCAAAAACAGATACGGTTGCACCGCCCAGCACACACTGAGGGATCGTAGTAAGTATTGCAGAGAACTTGGGAACGATTCCCGCTGTTCCAAGAAGGAGGGCAGCCAGTCCTAAAACCCAGCGGTTAATAACCTTTGTCGTAGTAACGATTCCCACATTCTGGCTGAAGGTAGCTGTAGGAAGACCGCCGAAAAGCGCTCCCACCACATTGGAAACTCCATAGGCAACAATTCCGCTCTGAAGCTCCTGATCCTTAGGGGTACGATCCATGGCTCCAATGGTTGTAGCAGAGTAATCGCCGATGGCCTGAATGGAATTGATCGCAAACAAAATTCCGATCGCCACACAGGAAGAGGGCTCAAATTCAATCCCAAAATGCATCAGAGACGGAATCTGCACGATTCCCGCTTCCCCCACACTGGAGAGATTCACCATTCCAAAAGGAATCGATATAAGATATCCTGCCACAATTCCGATCAGGATCGAAGCCAGCTTCCAGATTCCTTTTCCGAAATGATTGAGGGCCGTTACCACAGCCAGTGTAAAAAATGCAACCAGCCAGTTCTGCCAGGAACCATAGTCCGGACTTCCCACTCCCCCTGCCATATAGTTGATCGCAGTGGGATAAAGGGACAGACCAATGGTAAAGACTACCGTTCCCGTAATCAGCGGCGGAAAAAATACCCGGATCTGCTTTACAAGAATTCCCATAACAACAGCCACGATACCGCCGACGATCTCCGCTCCCAAAATCGCGGCAACGCCATAGTCCGCGGCAATCGCCTGCATACTTGGCACATAGGCAAAGCTTACTCCCATAATGATCGGCAGTCCTGAGCCAAGCATAAATCCGCCCTTCTTTCCGATGGGAAAAAGCTGCAGCAGCGTAGAAAGCGCTGCAATCACCAGGGCAGACTGAATCAGGATAACCTTTTCCTTACTGTCCATCCCGCCGGGCACTGCCTCAGCTACAATAATCGCAGGAGTCACACAGCCGACGATCATTGCCACTACATGCTGCATCGCCAGCGGAAGAGCCTCACCAAACCGCGGAATTCCATCCATCTCAAAGATGCTTCCTCTTTTCATTTTACCTCCTTCAGAATGTAACGTCAAACCACTTCTTTACAGTCTGCCGTCTTCTTTTCTCTTTAAGCCTCAATGCATGGCAGGATCTCCATTCCTGCCATTCATACTTTGACTGTTATTATATCAATTCTTTTTTACAAAAACAATTAGTTATCCTAAAAAATATTTTTGTCAGCGTTTTTCACAGTTTTATCACTGCTGTTTTGGGCAAATTTAACTCAGTAATTCAAAGGTATGATAAAGATCCAGTCTTCCATATCCCCATTCCCTGTTGGGATATAAAATTCCCTCTTCCCGTCTTGCTCCACGTTCCAGATAATGCTTCACATTGGTTCCTGTAAAAAAAGGCTGATTGCCGCGGATCACTGCCCATTCAAACAGCAGAGCAGCCACCCCTGCTGTCATGGCAGCGGAAAGACTGGTTCCCGAAGCCTTGCCGAATCCTCCTCCCACAAGGGGAACACGGATATCCACCCCCGGCACCGCCAGATCCGGAGTAATGGCGCCATCCGGCATAAATCCCCTTCCTGCTGCCAGGTAAAGACTGTTATCCCGGTACTGATAAGCAGTTGCCGTAATACTTTCTATGGCATCCCCCGGCGACGTAACCGTATTATAGGGAGAAGCTTCCAGAAAGTATGTTTCCGGAGATATGAGACCTGTCACAGGAAGCCACATATGAAAACCTGAGCTGCTGCCGTCCTGTATCGTAACTGTGATTTTCCAGATTCCTGCCGCAGGATGGAAAAAGCGGAAATATACAAGGGTACTCCCTGTCTGGCGTTCAATCGCCACATAATTTACCAGCACAATGGTTTCCACAAATACAAATGACAGCTCCTGGGTGCCTGCCCCGAGGGAGCTGCTGATTTTTAAGTTCTCTCCGGTGGGAGACTGAATGGACAGCTCATAGTCCTCCAGAGGAGATCCCCAGAATTCCAAAGTAAAACCCGGCTCATTTTCTCCGACCTTCAGTTCCGCTGTTTCACTTGCTTTTAAAGGACTTAGCTCCCTGCTGAAATGATGTCTGGCCGCCCCTTCGTTTCCCCCGGCCACAGAGACGGATATCTGGGAAAACCCCGCTGTATAATTGATATACTGGCTCAGGGGGCTTTCTCCCACATGGGCTCCCTGGCTGGTTCCAAGGCCAAGACAGATCGACAGGGGAACTCCCAGGCTTCTCCCCCATTTCAGGGCATAAGCAATTCCCAGCATAATGTCGTTTTCCTGAAAGACCTCCGCATCTGCAGGATAAAGATAGAACTCTTTCAGAAATCGCTTGGCAGGCTTTAATTTCACTACGATCAGCGATGCTTCCGGAGCTGCGCCGGAGAAATTTTCCCTGGCATTTGCATTTCCCGCCGCAATCCCTGCAAGGGCCGTTCCATGACCGTTACTGTCCACACTTGGCACAATGTCCAGAGGCGAGCCGCTCTGCAGAGCACGGTTAATGTCCGCTGCTGTAAAAAGTCTTCCATAGGGCACCTCCTCCCCTGCTTCTCCTTCCAGCGTCTGGTCCCACAGATATGCGATTCTTGTAAACCCACCGCTGTCCCGAAACAGGGGATTCTCATAGGAAATCCCGGAATCTATCACAACCACAGCCGTCCCCTCGCCCCTCAGGTTCAGGTACGGATGATTGTGAAGCCTTGTTACCCCTGAAGCATTCAGGCTTTCCAGATCCATATAGGTGTAACACTTGGGTATGGAATTATAAAAGTAACTGTTGATCTGCAGCTCCCCGATGTTCTTAAGCGGTGCATAGATCACCCCGAAAAATTCGTTGATGGGAAGAAAGGACGCTCCCTCCACCAGATCCGGGGGTTCATCTGTATTCCTTACATATTTCACAATAAAATCCCCGAAGCTTTCATCCTGGGCAGGAACCGTTTCCCGTCCGGAAGCCTCGGGGATCTGCTGTGCATTTACTTCGTAATCCTCCTGTCGAAGCATGGGCTGTACCTCACGAAACACATTTGTAACAGCCTATGCCCCAAATCTTATTTTATTCTATTTCTCTCTCAGAACGTCCCTTCTCTCTTTTTCTGATGAAAAAAAGAAGCGCAGCTCCTGCCAGTCCTGTAAAAATACCGATAAACTGTGAGGTGGACAAAACTCCCACACTGCCTCTTGCAAGATCTCCCCGGAAAAATTCCAGGATAAACCGCCCAGCACTGTAAAAGATCAGATAACAGGCAGCTACCTCACCCTTTGCTTTCCTGTGACGGGCAATGAAAAGGAGCAGAAAAAAGAGAAGAAAATCCAGAATACTGGAATAAATCTGCGTCGGGATCAGAGGTACGCCATTTGGCGCAAATCCGGAATCCTGAAATGTAATCGAAAGCGGGCCTGTTGTCTCACGGCCGTAACAGCAGCCTGCAAGAAGACAGCCGATACGCCCAAAGCCCTGGGCCAACGCCACAGAGGGCATCACCAGATCAAAGTATTCCCAGAAATCAAGCCCTTTTTTCCTGCAATAAAGATACCCGAAAAGGATTCCTCCAATAATACCGCCAAATACTACAAAACCATCGCCAAGAGTCCTGAAAAAGAACATGGGATTTTCCAGAAACTCTCTCCATTCCGTAATCCAGAACAGAAGCTTAGAGCACAGAAAACCGCCCAGCACACACCAGATCACAAGATAAAAAATATGTTCGCCTGCAAGCCGCAGCTTCTTTGCCCTGTATTCTGCCGTCACATAGGCTGCCATAATTCCCAATGCGATCATAAGCCCGTATCCGTAAATCGTAAAAGGTCCTATCGTCAATAATTCATTTTTCATTTTTTCCCTTTTCCCGCCTATAAGCCAGCCTCTCGCAGGCAGCTGATCAGCGCTCTGTTTGCCTTTTTATTTTCTTCCTTATTGTTTCCGGCACAGCCTTCGCTCTCTCCGCAGATATCCACACCGAGAATTGTTTTTCCAGCTGCCTTTCCACACCAAAGGACTGTTTCCACCATTTCCAGAAGCTCCGAAAGCTTCGTCTCTCCCTGACTCCAGGAGGTGTCTGCCTCCCCCGGACAGAGAATATCTTTATCAATGGAAAGATAAAGCGCATCTTCCCCTTCTTCTGTAACCCTTTTCAGAAACTCATCCCTCTGTTCCCTGCTCATTTCCCTGAGCTTCTCTTTGGAGAGAAATTCCACTTTTTCCCGAAGCTCCGGCTCTGTCTGGGCAAAAGCTTCTTCATCCGGCCCCACCAGAACCGCCTTCCGGATCCACGGATTTTCTGTAAGAGCCTCTGCGATCCAGCCGCCGCAGGACAAAAGCCCGCCAAAGGCAGGCGGCTGCATATCTGTATGATTATCAAAAACAACCAATGTCACAGGCTCATCCACTTTTTCCAGCCAGATCCGGCTCATATAATGATAATTTCCGGAATCAATAAAGTGAATTCCTCCTGCCGGATATCTGTCAATACATCCAAGAAGTTCCCCAAAGGCTTCTCCATCACAGTAACAATTCGTTCCGTGAATGTGAGAAACGTCCAGCCAGGACGTCTCTTCCTCAAACTCCTCCTCTGTATAAATTCCGGAGAAATTCATTACAACTATTTTGTTTCTTTTCTGTTCAGACATACATCAGTCTTTCCACTCCTCCAAAATTTCCTCTTCCTGTATCACATTTCCAGAAGCTTCTTCCGATTTTTCCTCTTTCTCCAAAAGCCGGGGCTTTTCCTCCTCCAGAGGCATTTCCACCTCTGTCTCTTCTTCTGATTCTGTATTTCCTGTATCGGATTCCTGCATATCCCGGATTTCCTTTTCAGGACTTTCCTCTTCAGGGGCAGCTTTCCAGCGGCCGTTGACGATCACTTCATTTTCCAGCTCGTCCTCGTTTTCTCCCTCATCGGCCTCTGCTTCCTGAACTTCTTCTTTTTTCTTTTCCCTGCCGAAGGAAATTCCGAATTTTTTCTTTTTCAGGGAGTCGTCGTTTTCTATGGAATCCTTTTGCTCTCCCGGACTCTGGGCGCTGTCCTCCTTAGGAGCAAGCATCCCCTTTTTCACTCCGCTTTTCAGAAGATACAGGAACACCAGATCGCAGAGCCCGTCCGCCAGCATCACGCAGCCTGCAAAGAAAACTGTATCTGTGATTTTTCCAAAAGGATACACCATTACGATGATTCCAAGAACCGCAAAGCCTGCGCTTCCGATGAGAAGGGGTTTCCAGTTTGGATTTCCCAGCTTCTTCAGCTTTCGGGAGCCTTTCAGCATCCAGATATTGTCAACCAGCACGAAGGCGCCAAGAAGGTACGGAAGAATTTTCACAATAATCTGCGGTGTGAAAAATAAAAAACCGCCAAGAACAAAAACGATCACCCCTGTAAACAGATCAAGGATTGTCGCCTTTGCCTTCTCTCCCGCATAAATCCAGATATGATAAATTCCTGCTCCGATCATCACAACTCCAAATACAACCTTGCAGATCATGTGTATGGTCTGTTCAGGAATCAGTATCAGGCAGAGCCCGAATACCAGGTAAAACATTGATGAAATAATCTCACTTTTCAAAAAATCAGATATCTTTTTTCCCAATTTACTGCCTCCTCTCCTTTTGCTCACAGTATACGCCTTTTTCCTTTCTTCGTCTATATTTTTTGTTGTCAGTTTCTTCTTATTTCTTATTGCAGTTTTTCCTAATAGTATTATAATGGATAAGAAGTATGTCGAATTGCAGGTTTTTATGTCTCCTGCGGGAAGGATAAAAATTGAAAAAAAAAGATAACAGATATTCCAAGCTTTTATTATTTGCAGTTCCTGCCGGTCTGATCGCAGCAGGAACCATTGCTTTCTTTGTCGTTCGCTCCCATAAACCGGATCAGACCTGTGCAGATAATGTAGCCCGTCTGGAAGCCCTTGCCTCTTCTGATATCTCTCAGACTGAGAAGCAGCTCCGAGACCTGCGAAACAAAGATAAATCTGCCGCTCAGGAAGCCAGCCAGGAAGGTATTACAGACGGCAGCGCCGTTCTTGACGATATTGCCATCAAACAGACTTTTCAGGGAACCGTTATCATTGGCGATTCCATCACAGAGTCCATCTGGGAATACGGTTTCCTGGATACAGATGTGGTTGTCAGCAAACGAGGCTTAAGCATTGCAGCCGCTGACGAACAGATTGAAACCGCAATCGGTTTACAGCCTTCTGTCATTTTTATGGCATTTGGTTCCAATGACCTGGAAACCTACGGGGATGACGCTTCCTCTTTCATTGACGCCTACCGCGTACAGGTGCAAAAACTCAAAGACGCCCTCCCGGACGCCCCCATCTATATCAACGGAATCCTGCCGATCCTGCAGTCTACCATCGATTCTGTTCCGGCTCTTGGATACTATCCCCAGTACAATGAAGCGCTCCAGAGCTTCTGTCAGGAAATGGGCTGCACCTATATTGACAATTCCTTTATTGTAGATGGCAACGAAAATATGTATGAGCCCGATGGTGAGCATGTGATCCGGGATTTTTACCCGAAATGGCTGACCTATATGGCAGAAATGGCAGGTTTATAACATGAAAATAAACAAATCCTTGATTATAAAAACAGCTATGGTGCTCTTTCTGGGTATCTACCTCTTTCTTCTCTACTCCTCAGACAGCACCAAAAATGTTCCCATGGAGAAAATTTCGGAAGAAATGGTTGCAGATACCTCCATTTCCCTTTTGAAAAAGCGGGGACGTACTGATTTGAAACGCTATTATCAGATCGATGAGGGAAGTGTGGACGGTTATCTGTTTTATAAAGCGGAATCTCCCATGTCTGTTGACGAAATTTTCATTGTGAAGGCTCTGAATAAGGCACAGGCGGCAACCCTTCTGGAAAGTGCAGAAAGTCATCTTGAGGCTCAGAAGAAAATTTTTGAAGGCTACGGAACAGACCAGATGGCACTCCTGAATAATGCAGTCGTAGAGAAAAAGGGCAACTATGTGTATTATATCTGCGGCTCAAATGCCTCCGAGCTTCGTTCCAGCTTCCTCGCCCTTATATAACCCCTGATAGGAGAAAAAATTATGGTATTCAGCAGTATCTTTTTTATCTTTTGTTTTCTTCCGGTGTTCATGCTGATTTATTATCTGCTCCCCGGAAAATTTCGAAACATTGCCCTTGTCCTGGGAAGCCTTATTTTCTATGCATGGGGAGAACCGGTTTATGTGATCCTCATGTTGTTTTCCAGCCTGTTTAACTATTATATGGCAATGGAGCTCGATCGTTCCGATTCCGAAAAATCCCGGAAAGGGAATCTGATTTTTGCAATTGTGATAAACCTGTTCATTCTTGTATTTTTTAAGTATTTCG
The DNA here is from genome assembly GCA_019416265.1 of Clostridiales bacterium. Classification (GTDB taxonomy): domain Bacteria; phylum Bacillota; class Clostridia; order Lachnospirales; family Lachnospiraceae; genus Blautia_A. The sequence continues at coordinate 7,589 of DXXQ01000100.1, forward strand.
GATTTCTTCTGGATTCTCTGGGAAGCGTGATCGGTGTCACCATTCCCCATCCGGAGCTTTCCCTGCCAATAGGACTTTCCTTCTACACCTTCAAGAATCTGTCCTATATTTTCGATGTGTATATGGGAAAAATCGCCTCACAGCACAATTTCCTTACCTTTGCCGTGTACAGCACCATGTTTCCTCATATGGCCGCAGGCCCTATCGTTCGCTATGCCGATATTGAGGAGCAGCTGGAACGCCGCCCTTTAAGCATCACCAAATTCGGAATCGGTGCAGAGCTTTTCATCAAGGGGCTTGCTAAGAAGGTGCTTCTTGCTGATAATCTTGCAGGTATTTTTGCAGATATTTCTTCTGTGGGAACCATGTCCGTACTCACCTCATGGATTGGTGTTTTCACTTTTACCATGCAGATTTACTTCGATTTCAGCGGCTATTCGGATATGGCGATCGGTCTTGGAAAAATGCTGGGCTTCGATTTTCAGAAAAACTTCGATTACCCTTATACTTCCACCAGTGTTTCTGAATTCTGGAGAAGATGGCATATTTCTCTGGGAAGCTGGTTCCGGGATTATATTTACATTCCTCTTGGAGGAAACCAGGGTTCAAAAATCCAGCACATCCGCAACATTCTCATTGTCTGGGCCCTTACCGGTCTCTGGCACGGCGCCAGCTGGAATTTCGTATTCTGGGGTCTTTACTACGGCCTGTTCCTTCTTCTTGAGAAATATGTGCTGAAGCATTTCCTTCCCAGGCTTCCGGATTTCGTATGCCAGATTTACACCATGCTGGCAGTTATGATCGGATGGGTATTTTTCAGCCAGACCAGTTTTTCTGCCCTTGGCAGTTATCTTGGCGCCCTGTTCGGAGTCGGGGCTTCCGGCTTTGCGGACACCGCAGCCCTCTATTATCTGCGCTCCGGACTGATTCTTTTTATAATCAGTATCCTCGCCTGCAGACCGGGACTTTATCAGCGTTTCAAACGTTTTCTCCAGAGACGGCCTCGGGCTGCCATTGCAGTAAACCTTATTCTGCTGGCACTGAGTATTGCCTTTATGGTTTATAACTCTTACACCCCATTCTTATATTTGAAGTTTTAGAAGGTATGACTATGAGAAAGAACAAACGAAATTACAAGTATTTTTTTCACACAATGGGACTTTTGTTTTTCCTGATTCTTCTGGTTATCCTGGCTGCCAATATTCTGCTCCCCAACCGGAAATTTTCTGAGAAGGAAAATCGTGTCCTTGCATCCAGACCACCGGCTCAGCTTTCCCAGATTGCCTCCGGCCGGTTTGAACAAAAGTATGAAACCTATGTAAACGACCAGTTCCTGTTCCGTGATTTCTGGGTCAGCCTGAAAGCCGGAACAGACCGTCTTTTGGGAAAAACCCAGGGGAACGGTGTATATCTTGGAAAGGACGGCTACCTTATGGAAAGCTTCCAACCGCCTTCTCAGGAGCAGCTAAACGCCACGGCGGGCGCCATGATAAATTATGCCCAGAAGCATCCGGATCTGAAGCAATATGCTCTGATCGCCCCAAACTCTGTGAACATCTTATCAGATAAGCTCCCGGCCTTTGCACCGGCTGCAGACCAGAATCCTTATCTGGACGCCATGAAAAGCTCTCTGGAGCCTGCAGGCGTTACCTTCATTGATGTCCGCGACACCCTGACCAAGCATAAAGATGACGGAATCTATTATAAGACTGACCATCACTGGACCACGGAAGGCGCCTATTACGCCTATCTCACAGCTGCCGGTGCTATGGATATCAATACAGGAACTGTTTCCTATGAACAGGCTCCCGTAACCAAAGATTTCAAGGGAACTCTTTCTGCAAAGAGTGGGTTCCGCTCAGGAAAAAAAGACCAGATCGACGTATTCTTCCCAAAAGGGGATGCCGTTTCTTCCATTGTAAATTATGTGGATGAACAGCAAAAATCTGCAAGCTTTTACGATACGTCCAAGCTGAAGACCCGTGACAAATATGCCCTGTTCTTCGGCGGCAATTACGCACAGGTAAAGATCAGCACTCCCATTGAAGAAAACCGTACCCTGCTGATCTTAAAGGATTCCTATGCGAACTGCCTTGTCCCTTTCCTTGCCCCTCATTATCGTACGATCGTAATGGTGGACCCCCGTTATTATTACGGCAATCTGGAGGAGCTGATCCAGGTAGAAGGCATTCAGGAGGTGCTCTATCTCTATAATGCCAACACCTTCTTTGCCGATACCTCCCTGGAGCTTGCCCTTACCCCTGAAGAGTCTTCATCCGAAACAACAGATAGGAAATCACAAGTCTCAGAACCTTCTGCAACGACAGATGGTTCTGACATAAATGATTCTGACACAGATAGCTCAGATATTGATAACTCGGATACAGGCACAGATAGTCCAGATACAGATAATTCGGATGCAGATAATTCGGATGCAGATAGCTCCGATGCAGATAGTTCCGATGCAGATAGTTCCGATGCAGAAGCGTAATCACAGTTTTTTATCTTCCTTTCATTTCGGCCAGCAGTCTTAAAACTGTTCCGAAATGAAAGGATTTTTATTTTCATTTTTCCTGAGTGAACTACTCGGTAATTGAATTGCCGAGCATCTAGTTGCAAGGCTGTGCCTTGCAGTTCTAGTGGTGTGTCCATAACACCGCTACTGCTATCCTTACAGATTACACAGCTACTTTGATGATTTTCGGATCTGACAGTCCGGACACGGACAGCTTTTGTTTATTTCCGGATACGGCAAAATATTTTCTTAAAATGTTATATGCTCCAACAGCATCTGCCTGAAAAATAACTGCGCCATCCTTATAAAGCCCCCGCATACAGCGGTTTGTTTTAACTGCACATCCCTTTGATACTTCTTTCGAAAAAGGCGAACAC
>DXXQ01000101.1 GCA_019416265.1 Clostridiales bacterium
CAATAAGGATATATGGTTTTCACGAAAGGAAATTGCAGAGGAGGCAAATTTCAGATGGGAAAATTAGAACACAATAAAAAAGTAAAAAAGGATGCTTTGTTTAATACCGCCTTTGAGCTTTTTACAACAAAGGGGATTGCAAAAACAACGATTTCCGATATTGTAGAAAAAGCCGGAGTTGCCAAGGGAACCTTTTATCTTTATTTCAAAGATAAATTTGACATCCGCAACAAGCTGGTCACTCACAAGACAGGGGAACTTTTTTTCCATGCCCATGAAGCGCTGGAAAAAGCCGCTCTATCCAATTTTGAAGAACAGATTCACTTTATCATTGATTTTATTCTTACAGAGCTGGATCAGAATCATACTTTGCTGCTTTTTATTTCCAAAAATCTGTCCTGGGGCGTATTTAAAGGTTCCTTTGAGATCGAAATGCCCGATGAGGGGTATCATTTTTATCAGTCGTATCTGAAGCTTTTGGAAAAAACCGGAAAGCATTATAAAAATCCGGAGCTTCTTCTGTTTACGATCATTGAACTGGTTGGCAGCTCCTGCTACAGCTGTATTCTCTACCAACAGCCGGTAGGACTGGCAGAATACCGTCCCTATCTTCACCAGTGTATCGATAAGATCATGGAAGCATTTGATTCCCAGTAAAATTCCGGAATCTTTTTCCGCAAAAACAGCAGCCGCAGAACCTGATGGGAACTGCGGCTGCTGTTTTATTTCTATATTTTTCTTAAGATTTCTCTTTTGTACTGCAAAAATTCGTCTGTCAGATTGAAGTCCTGTCTCCGCGGCTTGGGCTCGCGGATAACGATTTCATCTGTAATGGTTCCTGTTTTTCCGCTCAGGAGATAAATCCTGTCAGACAAAAGGATCGCCTCGTCAATATCATGGGTGATAAAAACTGTAGATAGATGAATCTGCTCCATAATGTTGAGATACCAGGTATGGAGACTGCTTTTCGTAATGGTATCCAAAGCGGAAAACGGCTCGTCCAGCAGAGCCACATCTCTGGAAAACATATAGGTACGCATAAGCGCAGCTCTCTGGCGCATTCCCCCGGACAGCTGACGGGGATATTTCTTCTGCGTCCCCTCCAGCCCAAATTCCTTAAAATACGGCGCTGCTTTTTCCCTTGCTGCCTTTTTCTTCTCTCCTTTGATCAGAAGGGGCAAAGCCACATTGTCCTCTATTGTCCTGTAAGGAAGAAGAAGATCCTTCTGCAGCATATAGCTGATACGTCCCGGCTTTCCTGTGATATCCTCGCCGTCGAGCAGCACCTGACCGCTGTCCGGCAGGATCAGCCCTGAGATCACATTAAAAAGAGTGGTTTTTCCGCCTCCGCTGACCCCAAGAAGACAGACAAGCTCCCCTTCGTGCAGCTCCATGCTCACATCGTTCAAAACCTGTTTGCCGTCAAAGGATTTATTTACATGCTTCACTTCTAAGTGCGACATACATCTGCCTCTTTCTTATTCCGGAAGGTACTCGTTGGAGAAACCTGCATTTTCCGGAATCTCCGTCTCAACAAGCTGGTTCTCATTGAGCCACTGATAAAAACCGTTCCATCTCTCAGGATCGATATATCCCCACTGCTCCACCTCAGCCTTATACTTGTCGGCAAGATATTCCTGGCTTGCCTGTGCAAGGGCAGGATCAAGCTCAGGCGCTGCCTCACAGAGGATTTCAGCTGCTTCCTGTGGTTTTTCGATAGAATATTCATATCCGTCACGCAGAGCTGTCAGGAACTTCTTCGCTGTTTCCGGCTCTTTTTCCAGGAATTCATTATTTGCGATCACTACAGGAGTATAATAATCAAATACAGGATTGATATCTGAGAACGCAAAATAGTCTGTCTCAAGGCCTTCCTGCTCCATCTTCACACCTGCCCACGCATAGAAAATCCAGATCGCATCCACCGCCTTGCTCTGCAGGGCGGAAACCTCATCTGTCACTGTGCTCGGCAGCAGCTCTACCTTACTGTAATCGCCGCCGTCACCTTCCACCACGTTCTGGATCATGGCAAGCTCGATGGGACCGTTCCATGTCGCATATTTTTTGCCTTCCATTCCCTTGGGTGTGTCCATGCCCTCTCCTTTACGGGAAACAATTCCTGAGGTATTGTGCTGGATCAAAGCTGCAACTGCTGTTGTGGGAATTTCATTCTCACCGGCCACTCCCGGAGCCATACTGTCCTGGAAAGAAATACCGAACTGAGCCTTACCGGAAGCCACCAGGGTATCTGCACCGTCTTCCGGCGGCTGTACGATTTCTACCTCAAGTCCCTGTTCCTCAAAAAATCCCTGGCTCTGCGCCACATAAAGTCCCGTATGGTTTGTGTTCGGCGTCCAGTCGAGAACAAAGGTGATTTTTTCTTTTTCCTCTCCGGCAAAAACATTTACCGGGTTCATTGCGGAAACACATAATACTGCGGCAAGCCCTGCTGCCGCTGCTTTTTTAATCTTCATGCTTTTTATCCTCCCATGGCATACATTTTTTCTGCAGAAGATCCACCAGCTTCATGAGAAGCAGGCTGATAAATGAAATCAGAAAGATCACTGCAAACATTTTATCAAAGGCAAATGCCTGTTTTACCCTGGTCATATATACCCCAAGCCCGGAAAATCCTCCAAGCCACTCGGAGATCACCGCTCCCACCACAGAATAAGCAGCGGAAATGCGAAGACTCGCAAAGAAATGGCTCATGGCTCCCGGAAGCTTGATATAACGGAAAATCTGAAATTTCGTTGCCCCCATTGACCGCAGAAGGTTCATGGTATCCTTATCTGCAGAGCGGAATCCGTCAAGAAGTCCCACGGTAATGGGAAAAAAGGTGACAATTACGATCAAAATGACCTTCGGCATCATCTCATAACCAAACCACAGTACAAGAAGCGGTGCAATGGCTACTGTGGGAATGGTCTGGGTAAGTACCACCAAAGGGTAGACCGCTCTGTACAGAATTTCGAATCTGTCCATCAGTACAGCCATAACAAAACCGAACGCAACACCGCAGCCAAGCCCCAGAAATGCTTCTGCCAGAGTCACTCCCAGATGCTCCATCAGAAGAGGAAACTCCCTGATAAAGGCCTGAGCCACACGGACAGGGGAGGGCAGCATATAAGACGGCACGATTTCAAATGTCGAAGCTGCCTGCCACACTGCCAGAAGTATCACAATGGCGGCAATGGTACTAATCTTCGAGGTGATGCTTTGTAACTTTCCTTTCAATGGTAAGAACATCTCCTTCCGGCTTGTAGGTAACCTTGATATATGCGGCTACAGACGGAGCGCCTGCGCGGATCGCGATGTGCTGACATTCCTTCACAATATCCATCAGTTCATCGTAATCTCCCTCAATTGCAGTCTCAAAAGGACCTACATAACAGTTTAACCCTGTACTTTTGATATAGGCGATCACCTCGTCTACCACACGGATCAGTTCTTCATCATCTTTTGCTTCAGGAAGCACCTGAATTGCTACACTTGCATTCATCTTTTTTTCCTCCATTTGTTTTAATAAAAAAATCCTGTAGGAAACCTACAGGAGTCACTTCCCGGCGTTCTGCCGATGCCTGATATGTTCCCTACGCTGGCATTACCCAGTTCAGGTTAAAGGGTCAGATACGAATCGGTATCAATCTCAGCCTGCGTTCGCAAGCCCCCCTGTTCTTCTTTATGAAAATATTTTAGCATGTTGTCCCGAAAAGTCAAGCACAAACGCGCTTACGGCTGTATAAAAACTGCTGTTTAAACACACTCTCCTGTTTTCCTGATCTCTGTTTCGGAGTATAATAAGGACAGCATATACTCAGCAAAAAGGATAAGAAAGGATAAAAAAGATGAAAACAGTGATCGCAATGGATTCTTTTAAGGGGAGCCTGAGCTCCATTGCTGCCGGAAAGGCTGCTGCAGAAGGAATCCTCAGAGTTTACCCCCATGGGGAAGTTCTGGTAAAGCCTCTTGCCGACGGCGGGGAGGGCACAGTTTCCGCCCTTGTGAACGGTTTAAACGGTACCTTTGAAACAGTCAGGGTCACAGGACCTCTCGGTGCGCCTGTAGACGCGGTATACGGAATTTTGAAAGACGGGAAAACAGCTGTCATGGAAATGTCCCAGGCAGCCGGAATCACTCTGATCGAAGCCAAAGAGCGCAATCCTCTTCACACCACAACCTATGGAGTGGGAGAGATGATCCTGGATGCCGTCAGAAAGGGATGCCGCCATTTTCTCATGGGAATCGGAGGCAGCGCCACCAACGACGGCGGAATCGGAATGCTTACGGCTCTCGGCTATGAATTTTTAAACCCTAAAGGAAAGCCCGTTGCCTTGGGCGCAGCGGGCTTAAAAGAGCTTTCTTCTATTTCCGGAGCTCATGTGCTCCCTGAATTAAAGGAATGTGAATTCCGGATTGCCTGTGACGTAACAAATCCTCTTTGGGGAGAAAATGGCTGCAGCGCTGTCTTCGGACCGCAGAAAGGAGCCACACCGGAAATGGTCAGAGATATGGATCTGTGGATGAAACAGTATGCAGACCTTGCCGCAGCACTGTTTCCCAAGGCAGACGCCGCCTTCCCGGGAACAGGAGCCGCCGGCGGTCTGGGGTTTGCATTCCTGTGTTTTACAAATGCAGTCCTTGTATCCGGCATCCAGCTTGTCTTAGAAACAGTCCGTCTGGAGGAAGCGATAAAGGACGCTGATTTCGTGCTCACAGGAGAAGGATGCCTGGACGGGCAGACCGCCATGGGAAAAGCTCCCGCAGGCGTAGCCTTACTTGCAAAGAAGTATCAAAAGCCTGTCCTTGCTTTTTCCGGCTCTGTGTCAGAAGATGCCGCCCTGTGCAACAGGAACGGCATCGACGCTTTTTTCCCCATTCTTCAGAAGGTCTGCTCTCTGGACGAAGCCATGGAGCCGGAAACTGCCAGTCAGAACATGGCTGACACCGTAGAACAGGTTTTCCGGCTGATCCGTACGCTGAAGCAGTCCTGACATATTCCTGTTCTCAGAAGCAGAATTCCCGGAAGAAATCACATTCCGCATCATTGCACTGGGCGGCATCCACAGTTTTTATATCGCAGTGGAATACATGTCCCAGCATGTTTACCTTGTCTCCGAAAACACGGAACACAAAGGGAACGTTGTTCTCCAACAGTTTTGCAGCAAGAAGCGGCGCCTGCGCTTTCATGAAATCTCTTACAGAGGTCATGCAGAAAACCGGAGGATAAACATCTGTGATCCGGTTCAGGACATCAATATTTTCCAGTTCCTCCTTTGTTCCTCCCTGAGGGAGAAATGCCTTCAGCAGACAGGAGGATTTCTCCCAGTCCGGTAATTCTTCATCAAAGGTATATACACCGCAGTTTAAGGCAATGGCTGTAAGTGCAAAATTTTCCGGGACTGTGAAATCATAACGGGCTGCATATTCGGGATTTGTGCAGATTCCCGCATAAAGTCCCAGCAGATGGGCGCCTGCGGAATCCCCCACTGCAAAGATCCTCTCCGTGTCAAAATGGAATCTTCCGGCACGTTTCATAACCCATTTGCATACCAGGTTCATATCCTCCAATGGCGCCGGAAATTTATGCTCCGGCGCAAGGCGGTATGTGAAATTCACCACAGCAAAGCCTCTCTGGGCAAGGCTCATACAGTAATACTGATAGCGTTCCTTATCGCCGTATACCCAGCCGCCTCCATGAACACTGATAATTACAGGCAGATCTTCTCCGGAAGCCTGCTTCGGGCGGTAGACATCAAGTCTCTGAATCACCCTGTCTGTGTGACCGTAAACAATATTATCCCAGCGCTCTACATCCTCCGGCGTATTGAAAAGGGCGTCTCTTTCGTCGTCGTTTTTTTTCATACCGGCTCTCATTTCTTCAATTAATTCCGACATTTTTTCCTCCATGGTTTTCTTGATTTTTTTTACAGTATACTCCAAAATCAAGAAGAAATCCAGTTCCCATTTATGTCAGCCGGCAGACAACAAAGGGTGCTGCTGTCTCCTTCCTTCTCAGCAGCACCCTTCCCGTTCTGTTTCTTCTATAAAATATCAATATGCTCTCCGTTCAGAGCCTTGTTCATACTTCTGACTGCACAGAATTTCCCGCACATGGAACAGGAATCGTCATGCTCCGGAGAACGGTCGTCACGGATTGCCCTGGCAGTCTCCGGATCCAGAGCACATGCCCACTGTCCTTCCCAGTCAAGGGCTCTGCGGGCATCTCCCATCTTATCGTCTATCTCTCTTGCTCCCCGAATTCCCTTTCCGATGTCTGCCGCATGAGCTGCAATTTTACTTGCGATAATTCCCTGTTTCACATCCTCAAGATTGGGCAGCGCCAGATGCTCTGCAGGTGTTACATAGCACAAAAAGGCTGCGCCGTTCATTGCTGCAATGGCTCCGCCGATCGCCCCGGTAATATGGTCGTACCCCGGCGCGATATCTGTCACAAGAGGTCCCAGCACATAGAACGGAGCGCCCATGCAGATGGTCTGCTGCACCTTCATATTGGCAGCGATCTGATCCATCGGTACATGTCCCGGACCTTCTACCATTACCTGAACATCTTTTTCCCAGGCTCTCTTTGTCAGTTCTCCCAGGCGTACCAGTTCCTCGATCTGACACACATCTGTTGCGTCTGCCAGACATCCGGGACGGCAGGCATCTCCCAGGGAAATGGTCACATCATACTCGCGGCAGATATCAAGGATTTCATCATAATACTCATAAAACGGATTCTCCTCCCCTGTCATGCACATCCATGCAAATACAAGAGAACCTCCTCTGGAAACAATGTTCATTTTTCTCTTATGCTTCCGGATCTGGTCAATGGTCTTGCGGGTAATGCCGCAGTGAAGGGTCACAAAATCCACGCCATCCTCTGCATGGAGACGGATCACATCAATGAAATCCTTTGCGCTCAGAGTATCCAGATCTCTCTGATAATGGATCACACTGTCATACACCGGAACCGTACCGATCATTGCCGGACATTCCTGTGTCAGCTTTCTTCGGAAAGGCTGTGTGTTTCCATGACTGGACAGATCCATAATGGCTTCTGCTCCCAGATTCACTGCTGAAAGTACTTTTTTCATTTCCACATCATAGTCTTTGCAGTCACGGGACACTCCCAGATTTACATTTATTTTTGTCCTGAGCATAGAGCCTACGCCCTCCGGGTTCAGACAGGTATGCCTTACATTTGCCGGGATTACCACCTTTCCCTGGGCTACCAGGGGCAGAAGCTCCTCTGTGGACATACGCTCTTTTTTTGCTACGATTTCCAGTTCTTTCGTTACGATTCCCTTGCGGGCTGCCTCCATCTGTGTTGCATATCCTTTATTTGTCATGCTCTTTTCCTCTCCTGTTTTTTTCATTAATCGTACATCACATTATTCCTCTGAAAAGGTTTCTTCCGTCCGAAGCCCAAAGGCATGGTTCATCGGTCCGCTTCCCTTTCCCAGATCCAGCATTGCCTCCAGCGCTCCGGAAACATATTCCTTTCCCCTCTGTACAGCCTTCTCCAGCCCCCAGCCTTTGGCCAGACCGGATGCAATGGCGCTGGAGAGGGTACAGCCTGTACCGTGGGTATTCGGATTTATGATCCGTCTCCCTGGAAACCACTTTTGCCCTCCTTCCATAAAGAGCAGATCGTTGGCATCACTGATGCTGTGACCGCCTTTTACAAGAACCGCACAGCCGTAATTTCCGTGAATAATCTCAGCTGCAGTTTCCATATCCTTCTCATTCCTGATCTCCATTCCCGCCAGGATTTCCGCTTCCAATATATTGGGAGTGACCAAAAACGCCATAGGAAGGAGTTTATCCTTCATCGTACATACTGCCTCAGCTTCCAGAAGCCTGGAACCTGAGGTTGACACCATCACCGGATCCACAACCACATTTACTGCCCGGTAAAATTCCATTCTCTCTGCGATCACATCTATCAGCGCCCCATTTGAAACCATCCCTATTTTTACGGCATCCGGACGGATATCAGTGAAAACCATATCGATCTGCTGCTTCAGAAACTCCGGCGTTACCTGGTAAATTCCCGTTACTCCGGTTGTATTCTGGGCAGTCAGAGCTGTGATCGCACTCATGGCATAAACGCCGTTCATTGTCATTGTTTTGATATCAGCCTGGATTCCGGCTCCTCCGCTGCAGTCGCTTCCTGCAATGGAAAGCGCTGTTTTCATGGTTGTCTTATCTCTTTCCATAGACAGCCTCCTTCGCTTTTTCCTTCAGTTCACAGGTTGCCTGTTCTATGTTTTCTGCCCCAAAAATCGCAGATACAACTGCAATTCCGTCCATACCTCCGCCTTTCATTTCCAAAGCATTGTTCCTGTTGATTCCTCCGATGGCAACTGTCGGGATCTTTACACCGGAGCAGATTTCCCGGAGCTCTTCTCTGGTGATACGAATCGCCGATTTCTTTGTGGGAGAAGGAAATACTGCTCCCACTCCCAGATAATCTGCCCCGTTTTTTTCTGCGTTTTTCGCCTGTTCCACAGTTTTGGCTGTGGCTCCGATAATAAAGTCCTTTCCTGCCAGTTCCCTGATTTTTTTTACAGGCATATCCTCTATTCCCACATGGACGCCGTCCGCACCGCTTTTTAATGCAACCTGTACATTATCGTTAATAATAAGAGGCACATGATAGCTGTGGCAGAGCCTTCCTATTTCAACGGCTTCTTTTGTAAAAGCCTCCTCATCCAGGTGTTTTTCCCGAAGCTGCAAAATAGTGATCCCGCCTTTCAGCGCCTCCTCAACCTGCTCATACAGGGTCTGTCTTCCTGTCAGGGATCTGTCTGTGATTCCGTAAAGAAGGAGCATTTCTTTTTTAAATTCCATGATTTTTCTCCATTGCTTTCAGTAATTTTGAAGGGTCCTTGCAAGTCATCACACTGCTCATCAGACAGGCTCCGGCTGCACCGTCCCTGCGTATTTCTTCTATATTTTCCGGTGATATTCCTCCGATCGCATAGACCGGAAGCTCTGTTTCCTGACAGATTTCTTTAAGAAATTCATGGCCTCTTCCCGGAATTCCTCTCTTACAGTCCGTCTCAAAAATATGTCCTGCCGTAATATAGCTGCAGCCCAGTCTCTGTGCTTCCAGAGCCTCATTTACGCTGTGACAGGAAGCTCCGATCCTCTTAAATTCTCTTTTTGCAGAGGCGCTCATTCTCCTGAGAAGGGGAAGCGGAAGATGGATATCCGAAGCATTCAGTTCCATTGCAACTCCCGCAAAGCTGTGGAGAATACAGGTTATCTCTTCTCTCCGGCAGATTTCCATCACTTCCATTGCCAGCTTCTTATACTCCTCCGGCTGCATATCTTTTTCCCGCAGAAGAACCCCCCGCGGATGCGCTTTCGCTATTTTTTCTATTCTTTCCAGGAAAGGCTCCCCGGAGAGTTTTCGATTTGTCACACAAATAATATCAGACATATAGATAATCATTCAGAACCGGCTGCAGGCCTTCTTTTGCAATGTCTTCATACATTCTTTCGAAGCTTCTTCCATCTTCGATTTCAAACTGCTCGTCGCCCTGACCGCCTTCTGTTTCCTTTCCTGTATATTTACTTTCGTGATCCCCGATTCCGGTTGAAACTCCGGCAGAAACCTTGGTAGCTGCAATCTTTACAATACCGTTTCGAAATTCTGCGCTTTCTCTTGAGGACACTGTAATTCCCACATAGGGGAGAAAAATACGGTATGCACAGATGATCTGACAGAGCTGGGTTTCCCCTACATCCAGAGGATTTATCTTCTCATTGTTGATGATCGGACGCAGTCTGGGACAGGACAGGGACATTTCTGCATGAGGATATTTTCTCTGAAGATAATAGACATGAAGGGCGCTTGCCAACGCATCTTTACGGAAATCGGAAAGGCCCAGAAGCGCGGAAAATGCCACTCCTCTCATTCCTCCCCGAAGGGCTCTCTCCTGTGCATCAAAACGATATGGCCATACCCTCTTATGCCCCATCAGATGAAGCGTTTCATATTTTTCCGTGTCATATGTCTCCTGAAAAACCGTCACATAATCTGCTCCGCATTCATGGAGATATCTGTATTCCTCTGTATTTACCGGATAGATTTCAAGGCCTACCATGCGGAAATACCGGCGCGCCAGCTTACAGGCTTCCCCTATGTATTCTACGTTGCTCTGACTCCTGCTCTCTCCTGTAAGTATGAGGATTTCTTCCATTCCCGAATCTGCGATTACCTTCATTTCATGCTCGATCTGTTCCATGCTGAGCTTCATTCTGTTAATATGGTTATAGCAGTTAAAACCGCAGTATACGCAGTAATTTTCACAGTAATTGGCTATGTAAAGAGGTGTAAAAAGATAGACGGTATTTCCGAAATGTCTGGACGTTTCCTCTCTGGCTCTCTGTGCCATCTCTTCCAGAAACGGCTCTGCTGCCGGTGAAAGCAGCGCTTTGAAATCTTCAATGGTACAGGTTTCATGCTCCAGAGCTGCCCGTACCTCCTTCACGGTATAAGCCCCGTAGTCAAAGCTTTCCACCATAGACATGACCTTCTCGCAGATATCGGATTCGATCACTTCCATCCCCGGCATATATTCCATATGATTTTTACGGCTGGATGGATCTGTTTCCAGACGATGCTTCTTTGCCAGCGCCTCCGGGGATAAGTATTCTGAATCAACGAAAAACTGATTTTCCATAACAATTCCCCCTCTTAATTTCTCAAAAATCCCGTGAGAGGGTCAGATGCAGACGCGCCTCTTGTGAGCACACGGCCAAGCCCGGAAAGATATGCCTTTCTGCCTGCTTCGATTGCCTGACGAAATGCAGATGCCATAAGAGGCAGATCTCCGGCTGTGGCAAGCGCAGTGTTTGCCATGATCGCAGCAGCTCCCATTTCCATTGCCTCACATGCCTGGGACGGTCTTCCGATTCCCGCATCCACGATGATAGGAAGATTGATTTCATCAACCAGGATCTGAATAAATTCCCTGGTGGCCAGCCCCTTGTTTGAGCCGATAGGCGATGCCAGAGGCATGACTGACGCTGCTCCTGCATTCACCAGATCTCTTGCCGTATACAGATCCGGATACATATACGGCATAACTACGAAGCCTTCTTTTGCCAGAATCTCCGTTGCTTTGACTGTCTCCCGATTATCCGGAAGAAGATATTTGGAGTCCCTCATGATCTCAATTTTTACAAAATCTCCGCATCCCAGTTCTCTGGCCAGTCTTGCGATACGGACTGCCTCTTCTGCTGTTCTTGCTCCGGAGGTATTGGGAAGAAGAGTCACTCCTTCGGGAATATAATCCAGAATGTTTTCCCGGTCTTTCGTATTGGCACGGCGGACTGCCAGGGTTATGATCTGCGCCCCTGCATCCTTTACTGCCGCCTCAATCAGCTTCATGGAATATTTCCCGGAGCCGAGAATAAAACGGGAATGAAATTCATGTCCTCCAATGATTAATTTGTCCTTGTTGTCCATAGCTATGTCCTTCTTTCTGATGTATTTTCAGGCTTCTGTTTCCTCCGCGAGAATGCGCAGAGCCATATGTGCCTGGTGGGCTGCGCAGACCATTACTCTGGCCGCAGTAAGCCCCATAGATTCTTTTACTTCACTTTTTCCGTCTCCGCACAGGTAAAAATGCCCCATCACCTTTTTGGTGCAAATGTTGTTTGCGGAATCCATTCCTGCCATTCCGGAAGCTGCGATCAGATATTTTTCCGGCATTTTTTCCAAAACACCGTTTACAAGCATGGCTTTTGCCTCCGGATCGTCAAATGCTTCGCAGATGATCTGTGCATTTTTCAGAATCTCGGAAAAATTCTCCTCTGTGATCCTTTCTGTGACAGTCTCCAGTCTGATATAGGGGTTGATCTCCTTCAGATTCTCTGCCAATGCTTCTGTTTTAAGCAGTCCGATCTGGCCAGGCTTATACTGCTGGCGGTGAAGATTACTCAGCTCCACCCTGTCATAATCAATTAAGATCAGCTTCCCGATTCCCGCTCTTGCCAGACACAGGGCAATACAGGAACCAAGCCCTCCCAGACCGCAGACTGCCACCGAAGCCTTCTGAAATCCTTCCAGAAGCGCTCTTCCCTGACGCTTGGCCAGCGCTTCCTTCCACTCTTTTTCTGTGGGGATTCCCATCTCAGCCTCCCCCGACGAAGCTGACTACCTCCAGGGTATCTCCGTCTTTTAAAATAGTTTCCTCATACTGTGCTCTTGGCACGATCTCTCCGTTTCTTTCCACTGCCACACGCCGGGCATTGTAATCTGAAAGAGCCAGATACTCTGCCACTGTTTTTCCGGAAAGATCTTTTTCTGCACCGTTTACTGTTACCATTTCCTTCCTCCCTTTTATTTTTTCACCAAAAAAGGCCCCGGATCCGGGGCCTCTTTTTCGTTATCGAAATAAAAAACGGAGGCACTTTCGTGCCTCCGATAAAATTCGATCCTAACGATTTCCTACGACGGCATTATCCGTATCAGGTTTAAGGGTCGAAGGTTTACCTTCCTCTCAGCCTGTCACACAAGCTCCCCTGCGTTTTTTTAATTATGCTTGATTGTACACCTGTTTTCCGTAAATTACAAGTAAAATTTTTATTTTCCAAATATTTTTACTTATTCAGGTATTTTTCTTTCATCTGAGCAACCTTTTCCTTATATGCTTCGCTCTGTTTCTGCTGCATAAGGTTTCTTCTGATCGTATCCTTCACTTCCTCAAAGGAGGATACGCTGGCCTCGTTCTTTTTCTCCACTTTGATAAGGTGGTAACCGAACTGAGTTTTCACAGGGCCGATCACCTGTCCGATCTCCCCTTCGAAAGCGGCTTTCTCAAATTCCGGAACCATCTGTCCCTTGCCGAATTCTCCCAGATCTCCGCCTCTGGAACCGGACGGACAGGTGGAATATTCCTGAGCTGCCTCTTCAAAAGCTTTCCCGCCTTCGATCTCTTTTCGGATATCTCCGCATTTTTCCTCGGAATCTGTAAGAATATGTTTGGCGCTTACAGTTGCTCCCTTTGTGAAGTGCTGCGGATTTGCATCATAGTATGCCCTGCATTCTTCTTCTGTGACTGTCACCTGCTTCATTACACTGTTTACGGCAAGCTGTGCAAGGATATCTCTGGTTGCATTTTCAACCATGACTTTAAATTCTTCTGTCTCGTCCATTTTTTCATCTTCGCCCATCTGTGCAAACATATGTAAAGCAAGAAACTGCTCCTTGAACTGTTCACGGAACTGCGGATTGGAAAGATATGGCTGCTGTTCCTTGGGAACTCCTTTTAAAAAAGCTTCAAATTCCGCTTCCTTGATTTCTTTTCCTGCGATCACTGCAATTGTTTCACTCATTGATATTTTCTCCTGTTCATTGGTAATACTGCTCTATTTTAGCCTTTTTCCCATGGTTCTGTCAATCCTGTATTGTTATCACATTTTTATACTTTTCATATTCCGGAATCTTTCGATCCGTAAGGAAAACCACATCCTCAAAGGAGGCAAATGTCACAGAGCTGGTATTTCCAAACTTCGTATGGTCGCACAGCACATAGCATTTCTGACACTGCCTTGCCGCCGTGCGCTTCACCATGGCCTCTCCGGCATCCGGTGTGGTACAGCCGTTTTGCTTTGTCACGCCGTTTACGCCGAAAAATCCTTTCGTAAAATGATACTCCTGTAAGGTAAGGATTGCCTGACTGCCCACTACAGCCTCTGTAGAGGACTTCAGCTCTCCTCCGATCAGGAAGACCTTCATTCCTCTGGCTGCCAGCTTTTTCGCGTGATCCACAGCATTTGTCACAAAGGATGCATTGCTCTTTTCCAGATAGTCGATCATTTTCGCAGTGGTCGTTCCCGCATCCAGATAGATGAAATCTTCTTCCTCGATCAGTGACGCTCCGTATCTGGCAATCGTGTCCTTTTCTTCCCTGTTCAGGCTTTTTTTCTGTTCTACTGTGTAC
Source organism: Clostridiales bacterium (assembly GCA_019416265.1). Lineage (GTDB taxonomy): Bacteria > Bacillota > Clostridia > Lachnospirales > Lachnospiraceae > Blautia_A. The sequence continues at coordinate 13,968 of DXXQ01000101.1, forward strand.
TCATGGGTGGTGAGTTTTTGTTCGGCTGCCACTGCGCCTCCGAACACCTTCACCAGAAGCCCCTGCTTATCAAGAGCCGTTATATCACGGCGGACTGTAGATTCCGAGGTGTCCAGAAGTTCCTTTACCTCCGTAACCGTAATGCTCCCTCTCTCTTTCAGAAGCTTTAATATTTTTTCATATCTCTGCTGTGTTAACATACTGTCTTCGCCTTATGATCCTTTCCTTCTCTTTCAGGCTGATCCGGCAGACAGGAACCTCCTCTCTGCGGGATTACTGTTTTTTATATTTTACCATATTTCACAGCCGTCTGTCTATCCGGGGAAAAAATTGCTGTCTTGCACTGTTTAGGCTTAAGCTACTGTTCAAAGACCACCTGCTTTCCGAATTTCAATGATAAAAATATTTTCTATATTCTTACTTTACCCGCATCATAAATGCTTCATACGGACGAAGCTTTTCACTGATAGAAGTCCGTGGATAGTTACTGATTTTTATTTCCTGACGTTCTTTCCCATACATAAGCAGCTGCTCTGTTTCTGCTTCCTTTTCGGACAGATTCGCCGCCACAAGCCACTGCTCCTTTTCCGTTGTTCTTAGATATGCAAAAATTTCTTTGCTTTCCGGCAGAAGCAGCTGGTAATTTCCTTCTGTAAGAATCGCCTCTGTGTGACGCAGTTCGATCAGCTTTTTGTAATAATAAAATATGGAATCTGCATCCCTCAACGCCTCTTTTACATTGATTTCTTCATACCTTGGATTTACCTTGAACCATGGAATTCCTGTTGTAAATCCTGCATTTGGAGAGTCGTCCCATTGCATAGGTGTTCTTCCGTTATCCCGGCTTTTATTCAAGACTGCCTGAAGAAATTCCTCTTTTGTAATGCTCTTTTCTTTTATCACCAGTTCCTGATATGCATTGCGCACCTCAATATCTTCGTATTCATCAATGGGAAGATGAATATTTGTCATTCCAATTTCAGATCGTCTTGACACAAAAACAAAAATAAGCGATATGAAGCACCCAGATTCCCACTAATACCACACATCCTGCCAGGATTCCCTTCGCTCCCATCATCAAAAATCCCACCATCATAAGCAAAGTTGTAACAATCATAATGCGAATTTTTGTTTTCCAGGTCATGCCACGGCCAGCCACATAATCCTCCAGATTTTCCTTATAAAGCT
>DXXQ01000102.1 GCA_019416265.1 Clostridiales bacterium
GATTTCTTCAAACAACTTGGAGTGCTGATCTTTTTCCATATCTATTCCGTATTCCTGTTTCATCAGACGGACCGCATCCTGGTTGATCTGAGGTTTTGTCTCTGTTCCCGCAGAATAGCAGTCGCAGATATCAGAAAGATATTTTTTCCCCAGCGCTTCCGCGATCTGACTGCGGCAGGAGTTGTGCACACAGATAAACGCAACCTTTGTTTTCGGATGGTTCTTACTGTTAAAGGGACACTCCCCCTGAATGCACTGGTTGTTCTTCTCTGAGCGGGAGCAAACAATCTCTCCCAGCTCCATTTGGATTCCTATTTTCTCTTTTGTCAGGCGGACTGCCTCTGCAATGGCAAGATAGGCGTTTCTTTTACAGCAGCGGGGGCCTCCGTGCTCGGAAATCTTTTTCAGGGCGGAGGATGCCATAAGATTGGAAAGACTCCATTCTTCCTTTGCCAGGGGAGTTGCTCCGGTGATGATCGACATATACATTCCCGTGCTGATCCCTGCTCCGCAGGCTCCCCAGAATCCACAGGCTCCCCCCGGAACCATCTTTCCTCTGCTGAACATTTCCCCAAGGGCTCTGCCCAGCTCCAGCTCTCCCCCAGCATTTTTATACGCTGTCAAAAGTGCAGCGCCGACCATGACATGGTGCTCCGGTCCGTGCATATGGCAAAAGGACATTTCCATCATCTTTTCTATGATTTCCACCGGGTTTTTCCCTGTTTTCGCCATACACAGTCCGATAATCTGATCCATTCCTCCTGTATGACATTCGCTGCAGACATAATGTCCGTTGACACATCTTGTTTTACTTGTTTCTTTTTTGTGACAGATCGCACATTCCATCTCAGCATCTTCCTTGAGATATTCCAGAGGGGCTTTGCAGATCAAACATTCTTCTTTCATCCTTCGTTCCTTCCTGTTTCCTTTTCTCCTTCATTTGCTTCTTCTATCACAATTTCTTCCATGGGAAGCTCCTTTGTGAAAAAAACCCGGATCACTGCCTGGGGCCAGTTCAGTGAAACCTTTGCGTGTTTTTCTTTTTTAGCTGCCTCCTCTTCCAAAATATGAAGAAGCTCTGCAAGCATTTCTCTTGTGAGATATCCTCCCCTCCAGTGAAAGGTGAGGGTTTTTCCTTTTTTGGCTGCCTGCAGTCCGCGTTTGCGAACCTCCTCTTCTTTTGTGAAGGAAAGCTTTTTTATTTTATAATAAAAATGGTCTCCGTCGCTGCATTTGGGCGTCTCGTAAATTACCGGCTCATGGTCGCGGTATATCTGTTTATCAGACAGCAAAAAATAATCATATCGCAGTTCCTCTGTTTTTCCCAGCGAATTGTCAAAGGTTGCATCCATGTGGTAATATTTCCCTTCTATTTTCACAACATTCCAGGCATGGCGGTACTTGATTCCTTTTTCCGGATTGTTGTCGCACAGAGCTACGATACACCAGATATTCAGAGCATCGCACAGTATCTTTACTGTCTTTGCTATGCCCTCGCAGACGCCTACTCCCAGTCCAAGAGGCCCTATGATCTCATGGGAATAAGCTTTTTTCAGCTTGTCGTACCGGACTGACCGGCAGATAAAGTCATGGATGTAAAGAAGCTTATCCATCTCCTTTAACTCTTTTGCCGGGCGCACAAGCTTCTCGATCCGGGCATTCATATTTTTCTGATGTTCCTGGATCTTCTTTTTGTCAAAAAGGTACTCCGGTATCAGCTCTGCATTGGATGCATTTTTGTAATATCTGTATTTATATGTTACAGAGTAAAACAGTTCCGGATGATCCATGCGGAGACAAAAATAAATATCTGCCAGCTCCTTTCCGTCCAACAGGGGAACCTGAAAGGACGGCGCCAGATTCCGAAGCCCCGTCAGCATTGCATGATATGCAGCCTGTGCCGGTTTCTTTAATTGATTGTAGTAGTATGATTCCATCATTTATATTTTATCCTGTTATTTGGTAATTGTTCTGAATATAGCAATGGCTTTTTCTTACGTCATTCCGTATAAGGGGATCCCATTTTAAAAATCACAATTCTTTCTCTTGGGTTTTCTCCGGGAAAGAGATCCCGGCAATCAATTTCATCTATAAAAATCAGTTCTTCCACTGTCATCAGCCAGGAAATATATTCATCCTGGGGATAATAAAAAAACAGAAGAATCTCCCGGGGCGACTCATAATAAGATTCCCGGATACGTCCCATAACCCTGCGAAGAATCTCAATGGAAAAGGGATTGAAAAAATACAGCCTGTCCATGTCCCGTGGAATCACAAATTCCGCTGCATCTGCATTCACAAAAGACACTCTGGACGCCGAAACTGCCTGTCGCCGGTTTTCTTCCGCCCTCTGAAAAATCCTTTTGTCATACTCGATCCCTACCGAGCGGCATCGGGTCTGGTAAGACAGAAAGAAATCTACCCGACCCTTCCCGCATCCGTAATCCGCCAGCACATTGTTTTTACGGATATATCCGCTGTTTGCCAGCCTTTCCAGAACACTGTACGGAGTGGGTTCATAAGGATAACGATACTGGTCTGAATTTGAGTCATCTCTTCCCAGAGTTTTAATCTGCAATACTCTGTCCCATCCGGCTTCCTTTTCCTGATTCATATGATCACGCCCTCCAGATGATCGCATTCGTGAAGGATAATCTGTGCAGTCCAGCCATGAAATTTACTTCTCTGCTTTTGGAAATTTATGTCTTCATATGCAACTTCTATTTCCTCGTACCGGGTACACGGGCGCACACCGGGAAGAGACAGACAGCCTTCCTCTGTTCGATAGGCGCCTGATTTCTTCAAAATAACAGGATTGAACATAACGACATTCATAAATCCTACATTTACGGCAATAATTCTTTTTTTTACCCCGATCATATTCGCTGCCATTCCCACACATTCTTCCTCGTGAGCTTTCAGCGTATCCAACAGGTCCATTGCCGTTTGCCTATCTTCTTTCCCCGCAGGTTCTGACTTTTGTTTTAGGAACATTACATCCCTCATAATCGGTCTTATCATATTTTTCCGTTCCTTCCTTCTGTTCTCAGGTATTCCTCTGCATCTTCCCTTTTTCTGAAAATATGCAGTTCCTTCTCTTTTTCATATTTTTTCAGAATCTCATAAATCTTCGGCAGGCTGTCTTTGGGAAAATCCACAATAAATTGTCGAAATTCCTGATCAAACTCCGCTTCCACCCACGGCATATCCGGGCGCTCTTTCCCAATACGGGAGACAGCCCCTTCAAGACACAGCTCCAGCGGGTAATCCAGAAGAAAAACCGTATCACATTCCTTCAGGCGCATTTCCAGTGTCCGAATATAATTTCCATCAAGAATCCACTGTCCCTTTTCCATAATTCCCTTTAACTTTTCATCAAATTCATCTCTGGAAATATTTGTCCCATCTGCCTTATGCCAGATCATATCCAGATAAAAAAGAGGAAGGCCCGTTTTCTCTTTTAACTTTCTCGCAAAGGTACTCTTCCCCGCGCCGGGACAGCCGATGATGATTACTTTCTTCATAAATGTCTCCTTATGACTGAAACTCTATTCTTATTTTGCCGTTTGAGGTTTCTGCTGTCAATGTTTTCTTCTGATTTGTGTACCCTGTACTTGAAAGATTGCCGGAACCATATATGGAGTTTTATTGTTACCGTTCACACGGCACTATCCCGCAAGGTGTTTTGGCATGTATATGCCAAAATCCCGAGACACACAAACCAAAAGAGGCAGTCCTCCCTGTATATAAGCATACGGAGTTCTGCCTCTTATTTTATTCACACTGCCTATTTCTGCACAATATTAATAATCTTCTTCGGTACGTAAATCTCTTTGATGATCGTTCCTGTAAGCTTATCTGCTATTGCCTCTTTACCTTTTGCAATGGCTGTATCTTTGTCAACATCTGCCGGAAGAGCGATTACTACTTTTGTTTTGCCGTTGATCTGTACCGGAACCTCGATGGTGTTTTCAACGGTTTTCGCTTCGTCGTATTCCGGCCAGGTCTGCTGGTATACATAGCCTTCGTATCCGCATGTGCTCCAGATTTCCTCTGTGATATGAGGAGCTACAGGGTTAAGAAGAATAAGGAAGGTTTCGTATTCTTTCCGTGTGATGCTTCCTTTTTTTGCAAAGTCATTGAGAAGCGCCATCAGCGCTGCAATTGCAGTGTTGTATTTCAGGCTCTCGAAATCATTGCTTACCTTCTTAATTGTCTGGTGCATCTTTGTCTCAAAATCTGCGCTGTAAGCATCTCCGTCAACAAGGATATCCTGAAGCTTCCATACACGATCAAGGAAACGACGGCAGCCTTTTACACCATTTTCTGACCAGGATGCGCTTAAATCAAAGGCTCCGATGAACATTTCGTAGGTACGAAGCGTATCTGCGCCGTAGTCATTTACGATTTCATCCGGATTAACCACGTTGCCTCTGGATTTGGACATCTTTTCGCCGTTCTCACCAAGGATCATACCGTGAGAAGTACGTTTCTGGTATGGTTCCGGACATGGAACTACATTCTGGTCATACAGGAATCTGTGCCAGAATCTGGAATAAAGAAGGTGAAGGGTTGTATGCTCCATACCGCCGTTATACCAGTCAACAGGCAGCCAGTATTTCAGAGCTTCCGGACTTGCCAGAGCTTCTTTATTGTGCGGGTCTGTATAACGAAGGAAATACCAGGAAGAACCTGCCCACTGAGGCATGGTATCTGTCTCTCTCTTAGCCGGACCGCCGCAGCAAGGACAGGTTGTATTTACCCAGTCAATCATAGCTGCAAGAGGAGATTCTCCGTTATCTGTCGGCATATAGCTTTCTACGTCCGGAAGCTCTAAGGGAAGCTCGCTTTCCGGAAGGGCTACATAACCGCATTTTTCACATTTCACGATCGGGATCGGCTCGCCCCAGTAACGCTGGCGGGAGAATACCCAGTCTCTTAATTTATAGTTTGTCTTGCTTGTGCCGAGCTTCTGCTCCTCCAGCCACTCAACAATTTTCTTCTTTGCATCTGCAACTTCCAGTCCGTCAAGGAATCCTGAATTCACCATCTTGCCTGTGGCAACGTCTGTGAAAGCTTCTTCCTGAACGTTTTTGCCCCCGGCAACAACCTCAATGATCGGAAGGTTGAATTTCTTTGCAAATTCCCAGTCACGGGTATCGTGTGCAGGAACCGCCATGATAGCGCCTGTACCATAGCTCATCAGTACATAATCGGAAACCCAGATCGGAATATCTTTTCCATTTACAGGATTCACAGCTGTAAGTCCGTCGATCTGTACGCCTGTTTTCTCTTTTGCAAGCTCAGAACGCTCAAAATCAGATTTTCTGGAAGCCTGCTCCTGATATGCGCGGATCTCCTCAAGATTTTTAATCTCATCCTTATATTTCTCAAGCATCGGATGCTCCGGAGATACAACCATGTAGGTTGCGCCGAAAAGTGTATCCGGTCTTGTGGTATAAACAGTCAGCTGGTCTTCTTTTCCGCTGATGGTAAAGTTCACTTCCGCACCCTGGCTCTTTCCGATCCAGTTCTTCTGAGAAACCTTTACACGCTCAATAAAATCAAGACCGTCAAGCCCCTCCAGAAGCTTCTCTGCGTAATCTGTGATCTTAAGCATCCACTGGCTCTTTACCTTACGTACTACAGGAGAACCGCAGCGCTCGCAGACACCGTTTACAACCTCTTCATTTGCAAGACCAACCTTACAGGATGTACACCAGTTGATCGGCATCTCACTCTTATATGCAAGTCCTGCATTGAAAAGCTTCAGGAAAATCCACTGTGTCCATTTGTAGTAATCAACATCTGTGGTATTGATCTCGCGATCCCAGTCAAAAGAATATCCAAGGGAGTGAAGCTGCTCTTTGAAACGCTTTACATTATTTGCTGTAACAATCTTCGGATGGATTTTGTTTTTGATCGCATAGTTCTCTGTAGGAAGTCCGAATGCGTCCCATCCCATGGGATAAAGTACGTTATATCCCTGCATTCTGCGCTTTCTTGCTACAATATCAAGAGCTGTGTAGGGTCTTGGGTGACCTACATGAAGCCCCTGTCCTGACGGATAAGGGAATTCTACCAGTGCATAGTATTTCGGTTTGCTGTAATCTTCGGTTGCTGCGAAAGCCTTATTGTCATCCCAGACTTTCTGCCATTTCTGCTCGATTACCTTATGATTATAAGGTGCTGCCATCTTTTTTTCCTCCTAAAATTATATTAAAAAAGCCCTTCGTCTCCGTTTCCAGAGACGAAAGGCATCCTTCCGTGGTACCACTCTGATTCACCGGTTCTGTCCCCGGCGCACTCTATTTTCTGTAACGGGAAATCCCGGCAAAGCCTACCTCACAGATTTATATCTGTTATCACGTTCAGCTTCACAGCTCGGAGGCGAGTTCGAATCACCGCATAACTGCCTCGCACCAAACGGCAGCTCTCTGTCTATGCTGAGAAATCCTACTATTCCCCGTCATCGCTTTTCTTATATAACTATGTGATAGTTTACCCTTTTCGGGGCTTTTTGTCAACTGTGAATTCTTCCCCGAAGGAATTTTGCCTCGTTGCTGCGAACAGAGCAAACAGCAATCACAAAACCTTATCCCTGTGCATATCATAAATATATCCGTGGTTTTTCACAACTACTTATGCTATTATAAATACAAAAAATAACTCAAAAAGGAGATTCACCAATTATGCAGATTTTTATCGGTATTATGCTCCCGTTCTTTGGAACTGCCCTGGGCGCGGCCTGTGTGTTTCTTTTTCGACGTGAGCTTCGTCCTTCCCTTCAGAAATCCTTCCTGGGTTTTGCCTCGGGAGTCATGGTGGCAGCGTCTGTATGGTCCCTTTTGATCCCTGCCATGGATATGAGCGAAGCCATGGGAAAATTTTCTTTTGTACCGGCAGCCGCAGGTTTTCTTCTGGGAATCGCCTTCCTGCTTTTCATGGATAAGGCAGTTCCCCATCTGCACATGGGCAGCGAACAGTCTGAGGGTCCCAGAGTCGCTCTAAAAAAAACTACCATGCTTGTCCTTGCAGTCACCCTTCACAATATTCCGGAGGGACTTTCCGCAGGCGCGGTTTTTGCAGGAGTCCTCGCCCAAAACAGTACCGTCACCCTTGCCAGCGCATTTGCTCTCTCCATTGGAATCGCCATCCAGAATTTTCCTGAGGGCGCTATCATCTCCCTCCCTCTTCGCTCTGAGGGCATGGGCAGGGGACGTTCCTTTCTCTGTGGAGCCCTTTCCGGAATTGTAGAACCCATTGCAGCAGGGCTGACTCTACTCCTTGCCGCCTATGTGCAGCCTATCCTTCCTTATCTTCTGTCCTTTTCAGCGGGCGCCATGATTTACGTTGTTGTGGAGGAACTGATTCCGGAAGCCAGTGAAGGAGAACACAGCAATATCGGAACGATCACCTTTGCCCTTGGCTTCGTCCTGATGATGGTTCTGGATGTCGCCCTTGGCTGAAATCCATGCAAAATAAGAGATGACCGGAATAAATTACTTACCGGTCACCTCTTAAAGCTTTTTAACTTTTAATCATTTTTATTCAGATAAATTCCTTGAAAATATGCAGTTGTGTTTCTTCTCAAAATAATCTTCAAAGCATCTGCGGATATTCTCTTTCTCTCCCTTTACACAAATCCCATAGTTTGGTCGTCGGTCAATGGAAAGATCGTAATCCGCCAGAATCTCCTCCGCCTGTTTCACGGAAATCTGGAGTGTTGAACGGGAAATACAAAGGAAGTCACACAAATCGTCCATCTTCGTATAATCCTCATGATTCAACAGATATTCAATCAAATAATTCGTTCTGCCTTCCGCGTCTTCCGGAAGTTCTGCCTCATCTTCAAAGGCTTCTAACAATTCCTTAATTCCATTCTCAGTTTCTTCTGTCAAAATAAAACCATATCTTGCTTTCGCTTCTACATGGACACCATATTTCCTCCCGATATCTCCCAGTTCCTTTAATCTGTTTCGAATGGTTTTTGTACTGACGCCAAGTTCTTTCGCCAGTTCCGAAGCTGTGCGATATTCTTTCACAGATAACATGAAAAGAAGTTCTCTCAAGTCATTTCTCATGATTCGCTCCCCTCTCTGTCCTTACAACTTCAATTATATATTATCTGAAACGTAATCTCCAATTGGAAAATTGCTACATTCAACAGTATCTGAGAAATTATATTGCGCTATAACATAAAATTACTCCAGCCCGCGAAGGGCTGGAGCAATCCTCTATCTTTCCCATATCTTTTTTGACAAATTACTTCTTAAAAATCGGGGTTCCATCACTTTCGAATGCGCATTTAAAGCTCACTTCATCTTCTCCCTCTACAAGATCGTATGCATAATAGGGAACCTTATCTCGATCAAATTCACTTTTTGAAAAAACATAGGTTTTTTCCTGTTTCTGCTTCTTCATTCCAATTGCCTGATTACTGAATATCATATTACCCCTCCTGCCTCTTATCATTTATTTTGGCATTTCAGCCTTGATGCGATTGATTGTTCCGATGCCTTTTGTTCCCACTTTTCATGCCGTCACCCTTAGACTTCTGAAACAAGTGTATTTATATGCTCTATATTATATATTATC
>DXXQ01000103.1 GCA_019416265.1 Clostridiales bacterium
GCGGGATTTTAAGAAGGAGGAATAAAAATGGGAAAGAATTTTAATGGAAAGCTGATTAACGGCTCGCAGACAATTACCGAGAAAGCGGGAGCAGAAATCGCAGATTGTCGTAATAGAATTGTCAAATATGATTCAAACGGAGATGTGGTCCTTGCTACTGCTGGAACAGATATACTCGTTGGTATTGCAATTATTGAGGCTGGATACAACGATATCACTGGAACAGAATCTGGAAAAGTGGCAAAAGGTGATGATGTAGATATCCAGGTCAAAGACATCGGATATGTCATTGCTGGTGCGGCAATTAAGAAAGGGATTGACATGAGTGGCTTCACAGCTTCCATGCAGAGCAGTATTACCTCTTCGATAGAGGGATTGGATTATTCCGGTGTCACGACTGCTGTTGGTTCTGGTATATCGAATGCGATTACTGCAACTATGGGAACCATTCAAGGGGCAATAGACACCCTTTACAGCAACGTTGGATCTGCAATCAACACGGCATTTTCGGCAGGATTTTCTACCACAACAACCGTCACAATTACGGCGAATTATAAGCTCGCAAATCCATCAGCCACTATCAGCTTTAGTGGTGGCGGAACTGGAACAGCTACGGTCAGCGGAAGCATTTCAAGCCATGCGAATGGTGGTTTCGCTTATGGTCCGGAGCTTACGTGGTGGGGCGAGGACGGACCGGAAGTGATCATCCCGCTTGGAAGTAAGAGGCGGCAAAGAGGTTTGGAACTGTGGGCGCAAGCCGGAGAAATGCTCGGAGTTGGAAAGCATGCTGACGGCGGCATTATCGGCTCCGGAGGGGGTGCAAGTAAAAATATATGGGATAACACAGAAAGGCTCATAGAGCCAATATCCGAGGGAGACAGCGGCACATCTGATGTATCAACGGTTATTGAAAGCGAAAGGAACTCGGATACGAAAGAAGTAAACCTTATCGTGACTGTAAATCCGCAGTTTGTGATATCGTCAACAAGTCAGAGAGAAGACGATATCCTGCAAATCATCAAAACGCACATGAAAGAACTGGCAGACGACCTTGGCGGAGAGCTTGCTGATCGCCTGGGTGAAGTTTTCTCAAACATGCCGATAAGTAGTTAAGGGAGGCGCTTTATGGATGTTATTTTAACCGAAGTTGAAAACGGTAAAAGCAAATTTATCTTTCCTAGCCTCCCAGAGGAGGTAAAGGGGACGAATCGGACCAATTATCAGTCTTACGATATTCTGTCCTATGGTGAGGTAAAAATCCCAAAGGGGATGAAGCTTACAGAGATTTCATTCGATGGAATATTTTTCGGAGCAGCGAAAAGGAATGAGTCCATTGTAAAACAATGGGTTAAGCCGGCAGAGTGCGAAAAAATTCTGAAAAACTGGCAGGAAAAAGGAACTGTTCTGCGGCTGATGGTCACTGAAACTAATGTCAATATCGATGTTACGATTAGTAGCTTTGAATGTACTGATTACGGCGGATACGGAAACAAGAAGTATTCGCTGGAGTTCGTACAGTATCGATCGCTGAAAGTTTATACGACAGACGAGTTGAAAATCGTAAAGTTCGTAAAGAAGACAATAACGAGACCAGCGGCAGCCGCTCCGTCGAATAAAGGAAGCTACACTATACGGTCGGGCGATACGCTGTGGGCCATTGCCCGCAAATTTTACGGTGGTTCTGGATCGAACTGGACAAAGATATACAGTGCAAACGAATCGACCATTGAGTCCACCGCCAGAAGATACGGGAGAGCGAGCAGTGACAATGGACACTGGATTTACCCTGGAACTGTCTTGGTTATCCCGAACTAGAAAGGAGGCGGACACTTGATTGATTTGTCGAAAATCCAATACCGATTTGTCATTATGGACGAAAAGGGAAATCAGTACAATATAAAAGATTATGTGGAAAATCTCGGGTGGGAGCAAGGTGAAGACGAACTCTCCACCCGAATTTCATTTACAACTAAAAATGAAAAGTCGTCAAAAGAGGTGTTCTCGGATATAGCGAAACTTGGATGTTTAGTGGGGATATTCGCCTCTGATGGGGTTGCAGATGAAGAGGTGGCCAGAGGAAACATTATAGACTGGAAACCAGCATATTCTTCAGACGCATATAAGTTTGATGGTAAATGCTACGATAATTTGTATAATCTGCAAGAAAGTCAGGACAACATTTACTATCCCGCGGGTACCGGTACAAAGTCTGCTGTAACGAAGATTTTTGATGACTGGGAAATTCCACTCGGTTCGTATGAAGGACCGAATGAAACACACGCAAAGTTGACTTTTAAGTCACAGAATCTTGCGAATGTAATTGCAGAAATACTGGACGATGCCTACAAAAAAGGCGGCGTGAAATGCGTCGTGCAGGACAGAAAAGGAAAAGCGTATGTGGTTCCGTATGCGAATAATAAGACGGTATATCACTTCGCAGCCGAGAATGTGATCAATGCCACACACAAAAGAAGCACTGCAGGCATGATTACCCGGGTGAAAGTGATAGGTCAGGAAGATGATGACGGTAAAAGCTCGGTGGAAGCTGTGCTGAACGGCAGCACAAAATATGGCGTACGGCAGAAAATTGTTCGCAGAGGAACAGATGAAAGTTTAGAGGATGCAAAGACATCGGCACAGACAATTCTCGATGAAGAAGGAGAAGTGCAGGAGGAGATGACCGTAAAGGCGCCCGATATACCATGGGTACGGAAAGGAGATCTGGTTCACGTAACGGTTGGAACTATGAATGCATACTACTATGTTATCGGCATAAGACATGATGTGGATAGCCACAGCATGACATTGGATCTTCATGTGCCATTCAAAGAATACGAGAAGAAAGCACAACAGACGGTACAGAAAAAGTCTTACAACGTGGGCGATATTGTGAATTTCCACGGTGGAACGCATTACGTCAGTTCTTATGCGGGATCCCGCGGATATAACGCAAGAGCCGGACGGGCAAAAATAACCATTAAGAATGGATCGGGAAAGATCCATCCGTGGCACCTGATACATGTGGATAGCTCAAGCAATGTATATGGATGGGTAGACGATGGTACATTTGATTAAGGAGGGATGACAATGGCGTTTGATGGGCATGCTGGAGCAAACAAACTGGCAAGGACGCTTCATAAAAGGATGAAAAGCATGTCGGACTTTCCTCTTGTCCTTGATTTTGGGAAGATAGAGTCTGACTATGGGCTGATTACGAATACCTTTCCGGTAAAAATCCCAAGGGGAGATTATACAGTGTGCCGGCATGTGACGGGCATATCACTAGGAACTTCGGGAGGAAACCATGGCGGGCATGAATATGGCGATGGTTCGCATTCGCATTCTATATCGGTTCCAGGATTATCTCCTGGAAATCATGTACTTGTGGCATGGGTACAGAATGAGGCAGTAGTCATCGATGTGATCAATTAGTGGAGGTGGAAGCATGGACGAAGAGAATACACTATTTCCGGTAGAAGAATCCCCCGAATTTATCGATGACGGAGAACGATTAGATCGGGATTACCATTATACGGTTGCGTGGGATGTTGAGAAACAGGATTTTGTCCTCAACGGTAAAGGACAGATGGATCAGTGCGATGGTGTGGAAGGGTATAAAGTGTGGTGTTGCAAAATGGCTCTTACACAGCGCTATGCCTGCGCAGCTTATCCGGACGAAATCGGCACTGAGTTGGATGAGGCTCTTGCAGAGGACAGTGAAAAGGCAGTTGAGTCCGCGATAGAGAGAACGATATCAGAGGCACTGTTGGTGAATCCGAGGACGGAATATGTTAGGCAATTTGAATTTGTTTGGAATGGTGATGCTGTAAGTGTTTCGTTCGTTGTTAAAGGCGTGGATATTGACGAGTTTAAAGTTTCTATATAGCGAGGAGGTGAAATGAGTGAATGCATGGAATAAAGAATTTACGCCACCGGAATTCGTGGGTTATAGCGAGCCGGAGGAAATACAGCAGAGGATGATGAGTGAACTTCCAGAAGGTATTGATGATATGCCGGGAGGATTCCCTTATGATTTTACAATGCCAACGGCGATTGAAAAGTCAGAACTGATTCAGTTTCATATGGTTCGGACGCTCATGCTCATGTTTCCGATGTGGGCGTGGGATGATTGGCTTGATCTACACGCAGCAGTGGCAGGCATAGAACGCCGTCCGGCTGGTTATGCAAGCGGTAAAATCGATGTTACCGGAGATCCGGGAACCATAATTCCGAAAGGAACAATTTTTTGTACGGAGGCAACAGATGTATCTCCGGCGTTGGAATATTCATCCGATGAATCCATGGCAATACCAGATGATGGGATAGTTGAAATCTCAGTGATTGCTGTTGATCCTGGAAAAGGGTCTAATACAAATGCGAACACAATAAAATTTTTGCTGAATAACATAAAGGGTGTTTCGTCAGTAAAAAATTCTGAAGCGATTACTGGTGGTACGGACATAGAAAGTGACGAGTCTCTGCGGCAGAGAATAGAAGAAAAATGTACGCAGGAAGGAGTAAGCTATATTGGAAATGATGCTGATTATATCCGATGGGCCAAGGAAGTGGTTGGGGTGGGGGATTGCATTGTAGATGCAACATGGAATGGTCCAGGAACGGTTAAACTTATAATTGTAGACTCAAATGGATCTCCGGCCAATGAGAAATTGATACAAGATGTATATGACCATATTGTTTCTCCAAATGATCGTTCGCAACGATTGCTCCCTACAGGAAGCGCAGAGCTGACCATAGTTCCGGCTACTATTAAAAATGTGTCATATACATGTACCGGCTTAGTTTATGATGAAACGACAGACATACCTACTATTATAAGTGCTTTCAAAAATCTTGTCCTGCAGGAATACTCAGAATCAAAATTTGATGGAGTCCTGATTTATAACCAGATTCGCCCTTTTATTACGGATATTCCTGGAGTGTCTGACTTCGATACGTTTTTGATAAACGGGAGCGATGAAAACATTGTCTTAGATAAGGGAGAGTACCCAGCGACAGAAAATGTGGATTTCAGTTAGGAGGGATCTTATGAATATAGAAAATTTCCCGACATCTCAATCTGCCAAAAGGATGATGGGATACATAACAGGAAATGAATTCTATGGAAAATCCTATGTGGGAAAATGGATCTTTCAGGCAATGGGTAAAGAGATGGACGATGCGCATCTTCGCATTGAAGAGGAACTCCCATATCAGGCATTTCCTGAGACGGCAACATGGGGGCTTCGGTATCATGAGGAGAAATACGGCCTTCCGGTAAGAGAGAATTTGAGTTACGAAGAACGTAGAAAGCTCATACTGGAAAAAAGGAATACCAGAGCTCCCATGAATCCATATATGATGGAAAAAATACTGGAAAATATAATAGGAAGAAAGGTTTATGTAAATGACGAAGATACACCTATCAATACTTTTACAGTCGAGATTGAACCTGGAGATAATGCGGTTGATGTTATAGCTGCGATAAAGAAATTAAAAGAAATCAAACAGTCTCATGTGGCGTTTACGTTTTCGTTTACATCGCTTGCCAGAATAGAGATATGTGGCCACACACAAAAATGGAAGACATCGTATGCTCAGTGCGGTACAACACCGATGGTAAGCAACGGCCTTGGACTTGCAGAAACAGGAATAGATGTAGTTCCGTCAACTGATTATTACAAAACAGAAGTACCTCTAACCGGTGAAATACATAAATCCGGTCAATATCCTATCACAAGCGTTGGAATGGAATTGGTGGATAATAATATTTATGTATCAGGACAAGGAAAAGGACTTTCAGTTGTATATCCAAACACGGGTGAACATGTCAAAACGGGAATGTATCCAAATACGCAGGCTAGTGCTAGGTATTCTGCCGTGGAAATTGATGCAGAAGCAGAAGCAGAAGGACACATTTATTGCAGTAAATTAACAGGCACAGATCCAAAAGTAAGTGTCCGGTCGGCAGAATCCGATAACGGAGTGGTTCCAGAGGTTTCCACAGAAGCATATCAAATCAGATACAAGCTTTGTGGAGATGCCTTTGAGATATAAAAAGGAGGTATGCAGATGAAACTATTGACAAGCAAGGCAATCCAGGGATATCGCGATTACACGAAACGTACGATTGCCTATGCGAAGTACAAAGTCGGTTCGACTTATCACAAGACGAAGATTGAATCGGTGGATGTAACGGAAGAGGGGATTGTAGAAGTTCGATTTAAGATCGAAGCAGCTACCACAGGTGCCGCTACTGTTACGGAAATCCAATTGTATGACACGAATAATGACTTATGGCTCTCTAAACAGGAATTCTTAGAAATGAATTCTGTTGCAGAGGGCTTTTATTATGTCTGCCAGTTGGAAATCAGTGAAAGGGAGGTTGAAGAATAATGCGAGAACTTGTGAACTGGAAAGATCATGTGGTTCAGTATCCCGGAAGGTTCGAAGAACAGGTTTTGGGCGGAGGGCTTGTGCAACATACACCATCTCCGGGAAAAGTAGAACAACAGGGAACTCCACAGAATGCTACGAATTTGAACACGATGGATCTGGCAGCGTTGGAGGCTATGCTGATGGCATCGGAAAACAGTAGAAATATTCTTCTTATGGGAAGAATCATGGAAGGACTGTCTGGTGACAAAATTCAGGTTACGCTCACAAATTCCCAGGTATATCCGCATAATAACTCAAAGAAGACAGTTCAGCTTCCGGTGACGAAAAATAATATGAAATACACAGTCAGTTGTGAAGTTGTGGAAGTAGAAGGTGGAGCAGTTGGAGAATTTGAGTTTAGCGATAAGCTGCTCAATGGATTCAAGATTGCATATACCGGATCAGCAACCAAAGTTATTGTGAATTGCTATGTGAGAGGAGGTGTATAGGTATGGCGAATGTGATTATCAAAAATGAGAACCGAAAAGCTGATGCAGAACACATCATGAAAGCCTATGGCGTGGACAGAAGAGATTCAGCTATGAGGGAGGCGGCTGAAATTGCAGCGGCAAGAACAAATGAAGCAGTTAGAATGTCACAGAACAGAAGGAGGTATTTCTGATGAAAGTAGTATATCTGCCGGAAGACGGCACAAATTTCATTCCCTACGAAGTAATGGGAAAGAACATTGATTTCAATGATGGAGATTTGATGTTCAATGTTTCAAAGAAGGAAAGGGACTACGAAGTTGTGATTGATATTTGCCAGGATTACACAGGAGCATTAGTTATGGGTACTGATTCCGGCGAAAGATATGTGGCACAACTTATTGTACCGGCAAGAGAGTACATTGAGACAACCACAGTAAATCCGGACTATGATCCGGAAAATGAGGAGAGCATGGAATCTCCGACTATTACAAACAAAGAACCGGTTCCTTTTGATATTAACAAATGCGAACTGAGATTATGGGATATGGAGGTATAAGAGATGCCAAATTTTGATGATTTTAAGTTAGCGATTGAAGCGATGACGGGCGGTAAAAATACCGTCCTTTTTGATGACATGGAAATGCCGTCTGTTATGGTTCCGTTTCCAAAAATGAAAATTGCAGAAATTATGAGCGGCGGCAGTCAGAATATTCATCCGGCTTTTTCTGTGGGTGGCGTAGAGAAGGACGTTCTGTATATATCTAAATTCCAGAATATCGTACTGAATGACAGAGCTTACTCCCTTCCTATGCGTGATCCGAAGGTTTATGTTACGTTCGATCAGGCATTATCGTTTTGTCGCAATAAAGGAAAAGGCTGGAGTTTGAATCCGTATTCGCTGTGGAGTGCGATTGCTCTCTGGTGCAGAAAAAATGGAACTATGCCAAGAGGAAACAATTTCTGGGGTAAAGATTACACATACCAGCATGAAAAAGGTGTTCCCTGTGCATGGGAAAGCAAGGAAGCGGAATCACATCCAGGCGAACCAGTACGTTGCCTTACCGGATCCGGACCAGCCACATGGTATCACAACTGGATGCCAGATGGCATTGCTGATTTGAATGGAAATGTGTGGGAATGGTGTGCTGGTATGCGTGTAAAGAATGGAGAAATCCAGATTATTCCGTATGCGAACAGTATGCTGGCAGAGACAAACATGGGAGATAAGTCAACGGAGTGGAAAGCTATCAAGAAGGACGGAACTCTTGTAGAACCTGGAACAGCAGATACATTGAAGTGGGATTGGGTATCAGGAAAGATTCAGCTTACTTCCGGTGCAGTATCCTACAAGACGGATCAGGGCAATGGTTGTCAGTATAAGGATATGACTCTCAACTCTTCTGTATCGGCAGCACCAGAGATTGCGAAGGCATTGTTGCTCTATCCGGATGAGCCAGGCGGCGATTATGGTAGCGACTATCATTGGGTAAATACTGTCGGCGAGCGGCTGCCGTTATGCGGGGGCTGGTGGTACACTGGTGCCAGCGCCGGCGTTTTCGTCGTCAATCTGTACTATCCCCGTTCCAACTCCTACTCCAGCGTTGGCTTCCGCTCCGCTTTTGTAGATCTGTAATCTGCTTTACTGTGTTCTGCCCTCTCCCACGATAGTGGGAGAGATATTTTGATATTTGAAGTAATAACAGAATACGATATAAGATAACTTATACAGATTAAAAAGGCTGAAATATGATAATATCGATAAGAAAATGGCATACCGGAGGTTTCCAAGTGGAAGATCTTATTATTTTGCAGAAGGCGTTTGAAATGATGGAATATGGATACACAGCGCTTGCACAGTACCCGAAATCAGAAAAATTTGCTCTTGTAGTAGATATAAAACGCTGTATGCACAAAATATTGGAAAAAATAATTGAGGCTAACAAGAAGTATTACAAAAAGACCACGCTCCAGGAGTTAGATGTGGAAATAATGAAATTAAAAGCTTATTTGCGATTATCGTATAATTTAAAGTTTCTTCCTTCTAAAAAGTATGAAATCTGGAGCAGCAAGTCTGTTGAGTTAGGACGCATGGTCGGCGGATGGATTAAAAGTACCAAAAAAGATTAGTGTGTTTTGGGAATAGGATACAGCGGCTGCCGTTATGCGGGGGCAGGTGGAACAATGGTGCCAACGCCGGCGTTTTCAACGTCAATCTGAACAATCCCCGTTCCAACTCCAACTCCAACGTTGGCTTCCGCTCCGCTCTACCTTCGTTGGTCAGATGTTGCAAACTCAAGGGTTTGCATCCAGAACAGAAGGGTAAAGGATTCTATTTCCATGCTGAATAAGCAAAAAAGGAAGGGACCTGATCCGGCCCCGTTGGATGCGGAATGCCGAGAGTAAGACAATCTGAAATTCGCAATGCCTAAAATTTAAATAATGGAGGGATAGTGTGTCCATAAAAAATATTTATTCAGAAATCTGTTCGTTTGATACATTGCTGCGGGCTGAAAGAAATGTAAGGAATGGAAAACGGTATGGTAGGAAAGAGCTAAGCTTCTGGGCGAATCTCGAAGAGAATATATACCGCATTTCCGAATCAATCAAAAGCCTCGATTTTCCTCCGGACTGTTACACATCTTTTTATGTATATGAACCCAAATTGAGAAAGATTGTGTCAGCAGATTACACGACCAAGATCATACAAAGGGCAGCTTACGATGTCATAAACCCTTTGGTGTGCAAGGGGTTTATATCAGATACATATGCGTGTATAAAAGGCAGAGGGCAGTTAAATGCCATGAAGCGCCTTGCGTCATGGGTGGACTATGTTCACGAAAGTGGAGATACTTGGTATTATCTGAAGATGGATATCGAAAAATTTTTTTACAGAATAGACCACGAAATCTTAATGAAGATCATACGAAAGAAAATAAGTGATAAAAAAGCACTAAGGTTGATGGAACATTATATTTGCGAGGCATCAAGCCCTTTTGGACTTCCGCTTGGAGTCACAAATCCTATGGATATCCCGGAAGAAGATATGCTATGGGACGTTGGCATCACAATAGGAGGCGGATTGTCGCATATGTATGGGAATATGTATCTGGATCCTGCGGATCAGTTAGCAAAAAGAGAGCTTGGAATACAGAAGTATATCAGGCTGATGGACGACTCTGTCATTTTGCATCGGGATAAAGAAAAATTACATCAGTATAAAAAAGAATTTTCCGATTTTTTTGGAGATGTATTGCATTTAAGACTTAATGGAAAAACAGCGATACGCCCAATTAATCAAGGAATGGAATTTGTTGGATATCGTATTTGGCCACATAAAGTGAGACTTAGAAAATCAACGAGTCTGCGAATGAAACGTCGTCTTAAACGAGTGCAGGATGATTATCGAGATTACAGGCTGTCGTTTGAAAAGGCGAATGACACAGTGATGAGTTACGCCGCATTAATGAAACATTGTGATTGCGAAGCCCTTAAAAAGAAAATTTTTGATAATTTTGTCCTTACTCATAATCCGAAGGAGGTAATAACAAAAAATGGGCGATAGCAATTTACTTGAGCTGCTGGACATGTATATTGATATGGTCGAAAAGCAGGACGAGGCCATACATCAATTGTCTGAATTGGTAAAGAAACAGGCTTTTGAAATCGCACATATGAAAAATATTTGCGGATTTGCAGATGAAAAAGCACTAGAACAAATGGAAGGAACTAAACTTGTTCAAGAAGTTTTAGTAAAATATGGAAAACTTTAAATATGGAATGAGGAGAAAAAAGACTCATCAGATGTTAGAGAAAAGATCGGGAAACCGATCTTTTTCTTTTGCGGAAAGGAGGGGGAATATGAATCTAATAAGGGCAAGACCTGTTTTTCTTGTTTACCGGAATACACAGCAAAACCTGACAGGAGAAAAGTGATGATAGAATATTTTTTAGAAGCATTCGGAGACATGAGAGTTGGGTGGGCGGCTGTTGTCATTACGGCAATCATTTTTCTGGCGAAAATATACAAAAAGATCGAGGAATATTTTTCAAATAAAGCTATTGCGGAAAAAGAAAAAAATGACCGAATACAAGAGGTTATTGATCAGGCGAAGCAGTATCCGGTGTGGCATAAGCAGAGCATTGAGATACGCGAAAATCTTAATGGTCTAATTGGTGATTTGGACAAAAAGATTGATAAATTGCAGTGCACGTCGGACGAGGGAACGGCCTATATGTGGAGATATAGAATTTTACGATTCGATGATGAGATTCGCCATGATGAGAAACATACGAAGGAACATTTTGACCAGATACTTGAGGATATTACTCAATATGAAAAATATTGCGCCGCTCATCCAGAGTTTCCAAATAATAAAGCTGTATTTGCAATTAAGAACATAAAAAATGTGTACCAGAGATGTACCGAAGAAGGTACTTTTTTGTAAGGAGGAATTTATATGGAATTATTAGAATTTTTGAAACAGATACCACTGCCTATTTTGATTTTGGTTGTCGCAATCTTGCTTATTGTTACGATTGTGATTGCCGTTCAGTATATGAAGGCTAAGGGATTGGATGGAATCAGGGAAGATGTATATCAGCTTATTTTAAAGGCTGAGCATATGTATAATGAGTCTGGAACTGGAAAACAAAAATTACAATGGGTAATTCAGCAGGCAAGAGGGCTGCTTCCGAAGTGGCTACAGGTTCTTGTACCGGAAAAAGCCCTGGAGAAACTTATACAGAAATGGTTTGAGGGAGTGAAAGATCTGCTGGACGATGGGAAAGTAAATAATTCACAAAAATAATGAAGAAGCAGTCGGAGAAATCCGACTGCTCTTTTTGGAGGAAACTATGACAGAGAGAGAATTTATTGACAAGATTGGTTCACTTGCGGCTCAAGACATGAAACAGAGCGGTATTTTGGCATCCATTACGGTGGCGCAGGCATGTCTGGAATCGGGATATGGTAGCACAGAACTTGCGGTTAATGCAAATAACCTATTTGGAATGAAATGTTCCCTATCTGGGAATACATGGGACTCTGTGTGGGATGGTGTGAGTAAATATACAAAACAGACACATGAGCAGAAACTGGATGGAACAATATATACCGTTATGGCAGATTTTCGGAAGTATCCAGATATTCTTGCAAGCATCAAAGATCATTCGTGCTATTTGAACGGAGCCATGAACGGGAATCAAAAAAGGTATGAAGGGCTTTCTGGAGAAAAGAACTATCGGAAAGCAGCAGAACTAATTAAAGCTGGAGGATACGCAACAGACATTTCTTATGTTGATAAACTCTGCAGTTTAATTGAAAGATGGAATCTTACACAGTATGACAAGGAGGATAAAGGTATGAGTAATAGTAGTTTAGTAAATTGTGTAGTAAAAAGTCCTAATCACAGTGGAGCGAGGACGCATTCGATTGACCGCATTACACCGCATTGTGTGGTTGGACAATTATCGGCGGAAGGAATTGGATCTTGTTTTCCGGACGGCCGAGAGGCAAGTTGTAACTATGGCATTGGATCCGATGGTCGTGTATGTTTGGTGGTAGATGAGGCTAATCGGAGTTGGTGTTCTTCCAGCAATGCAAACGACCAGAGGGCGGTAACAATTGAGTGCGCAAGCGATATGTCACACCCATATGCTATGACAAATGCAGTGTATGAGAAGTTGATTGCCCTTTGCGTTGACATTTGCCGAAGAAATGGAAAGACAAAGCTACTCTGGTTTGGAGATGAGAATACGTCTCTGAATTACGATCCGGAGCCAAATGAGATGGTTCTGACTGTGCATCGTTGGTTTGCAAATAAATCTTGTCCGGGAGACTGGCTGTATTCTAGACTTGGAGATGTGGCAAATAGGGTAACTGCTCAGCTGAGTGGGAGTACCGGTGGTGGAGGATCAACTGGTGGAGGAAGTGGCTCCAGCAGCTATAAAACAGGAATGTACAAAGTCAATGTCGGAGACCTTAACATCAGAAAAGGACCAGGCACAAATTATGGAACAAATGGGGTTATTACCGACAAGGGAACTTACACAATTACTGAAATCCAGAATGGCTCTTGGGGAAAGCTTAAATCCGGCGCCGGTTGGATTAACGTCAGCACAGCATACTGCTCATACGTTGACGCCTCATCAGGTGGAGGAAGTTCTTCTAGCGGCGGTTCTTCTTCTAGCTCTTCTTACAAGACCGGAACGTACAAGGTTAATGTGGAGGAACTCAATATTCGGAAAGGTCCAGGAACAAATTATGGAATTAATGGATCAATCAAGGACAAAGGTGTCTACACAATTACAGAGGTTAAAAACGGCTCTTGGGGGAAATTAAAGTCCGGCTCTGGATGGATCAATGTCGATAAAGCATATTGCACCTATAAAGGTGCATCTTCTGGAGGAGGATCTTCATCTGGAACAGGAAACTTTATGGTACAGGTAAATATTTCAGATCTTTATATCAGAAAAGGACCTGGCACTAATTATGGAACAAACGGCTTTTGCCCAAAAGGCACATATACTATTGTGGAAACAAAGAATTCCGGTGGACATACATGGGGAAAACTTAAATCCGGTGCTGGTTGGATTGCCCTTGAATATGCAAAACGGGCATAATAAATTATACAGTAAAAAACGCCATAACCTAATTTGATATAATCTATCAAAATCCACTATGAATTACCATATTATGGTATTTTATAGCGGAAGGAGCAATGGCGAATGATAAAGATTTTACTGTCGAAAAAGCTTGGCGAGTTGCGGCTTACACAGGCGGATTTGGCACGAGCTACCGGCATACGTCCGAATACAATCAATGAGTTGTACCACGAACTCGCGGATCGTGTGAATCTGGAACATCTGGATCTTATATGTGAGGCATTGGACTGCGAGTTAGATGAATTGATTGTACGTATTCCGAACAGAGAATCTAACATTACTCACACAAGGCGTGGAAATCAAAAAACGCAGGGAAAGTGTCGCTGCAACGGCATCACCAAGAAATGAAAAGAGAGAGGCTTAACCCCTCTCTTTTTTCGTTTCTTGAATATTTGTTAATAAGGACGTTCTCAGAAAGTCATAATCAAGTCCAAAGTCCTTGTATCCTTGATATATGGTATCTATATATCTCTCGCTTGGTTGTCCTGGCTTCGCGCCCTTAAACATAATATAAACCATGGCCTTTATGTGCGAATCGTCCGAAATAGTCACGTAGACGTTTTGCTTAGAATAAAACCGAGGATAGCCTTCATATATATCAAGGTTTCTTTCGTCTGAGTGCTGAATGCCCCATACTACAACGGGAACCCGATACCCCTTTTTTCGACGTATTGTTGCGTATGATCCTGTCTTACTTCCCCTGTAAATCAACTCCCAGTTATTCAGATAACCGGTATATACCGGTTTGGCACTTGGACAACGGTGTCTCATTTGTTGTTTGTTCAGATTACTCCCATAAGCTACATATAATTTCATAATTGATCCTCCTCTCTTATGCTGCTGTGGTTGCGGTGTTTTCTTTAAGATTCTTCATCATGTGAAATCTGCAAGTTTTAAAATCATCTCCGTACAACCCAAGCCTGTTTGTTAAAATATGATACATCAAAGTTACTTTCTTATCAGCAGAGTACCCAGAAACGCTTCTGAAGACAACTTTGCCGGTTGACTCTATTGACCATGCGGACAAAGCGAGACAAAACTGGATGTATGCTTTGATTCGACCAGCATGCAATGTGCTATTGAAAAGCCTAAATTCTACAGTCCCTTTTGAAAAAAAGCTGTGAAGATTGTGAATCCTTTATGGTTCTTGTGTAGTAAGCATCTCTTTTTGGACCGGAAATTGTTCCGCCAACGATTTCTTGAACAGCCTTTGCGGCCATTTCTCTTGTTATACCGGTGAATTCTACTTCAACTCCAAATTTTTGCTTTTTTAAAAGTTCTGACATAATGCTTCCTCCTTATTCATTCGCCGTCTACGAATGTATGTTCTTGTTTCTGTGGTTGTATATTAACATATGGACAACGAGTGTCAATAGAAAAAATAAAAAAAGTTAGAAAAAATGTTTAATAAGTTAGAAGAAATATTGACAATTATAGAAAATATTTGTATTCTATAAAAAAGAGAAGGAGGAGATAAAATGTATATACCAAAAATTCGTTATATCAAAGGAACACCAAAATCTTATCCTTTATGGGATGCAATAACTCCGGATGTAGAGAGAAGGATTAAGGGATATCATTCGTACCTGGAGGAAAACGGGTATAAGGTAAAGGCGGTTAATATAGCTCAAAAAGGAAAGGAATTATATTGGATACTTTTTGACAGTGAAAAATGCTACTTAGAAAAATACGGGGAGATGATTGAAAATGATAACGTATAAGCCTCTCTGGAAAACACTAATCGAAAAGGGCATAAAAAAGACGGAACTGCGAGAGATGGCAGGGTTCAGCAGTGGCACCTTAGCGAGAATGGGGAAGGATCAGTACGTTGAGCTGAAGCATATTGACAAGATCTGCCAGGTCCTGGATTGTGAGATCTCGGATGTAATAGAGGTTGACAATAGCACAACTAAAGAATAAACTACTTTTATAGTAGAGGTGGGAAATGTACAAAATAACTGGGCGCCTGATAGACGGAGAACCAACTGTAGACGGAACTGGAATAAAAGAAATAGAAAAGGTATATAAAGCAAGGTGGAAACTTACGTTAATCTTTAAAGTTATATATGCTAAATTTTTCTATGATTGGGTAAAAGTTGAAGAATACAAAGAATAAGAAAACAGTATTTGTTCGTGATGTTATTATGATGTTAATAATGAAACGAAATGACAGGAATAAAAAAAATAGAAGAAAAATAATGCAGAAATGCGGACTGCAAAAATAAGAAATTACAAGAAATACTCTGATGAATCTTGAGTTTGAATAATATATTAGAGCCAAGAAATGCCTATTTTACGGGCTTTCTTGGCTCTTTCTAT
This sequence comes from Clostridiales bacterium, assembly GCA_019416265.1. Classification (GTDB taxonomy): domain Bacteria; phylum Bacillota; class Clostridia; order Lachnospirales; family Lachnospiraceae; genus Blautia_A. Next base: position 15,849 of record DXXQ01000103.1, read on the forward strand.
GTCCGTTGACAATCAAATGACAATACTTTTTTAATATTATTGTAAATAATTTCTTCTTATTTAGCTGGGAATTGACTCTTCCAGTCTAAATATTCTTTTTCTGTAATCTCTTCATTTCTGAATTTCTGGTACATATCAGCCCATGCTCCAATATTATCCAGCATATTTAAAGAATCATGTCCTTTGTCTTTAAACATGAGTTGTGGTACGCCGGATTCATCCCGGTAGGCGTGCAGACCATATTGATCCTCTAAAGCAAATAATGCGTGCATGACACTAACATAAGTATCAAAGTTTGGATCAGACATGGCGTATGGACTGATCTTTAATGAGTTTGCTATTTTTTCTAATTGTTCTGATGATGGGAAACGATTCCCAAGTTCATAATTTCTAATTGCCGATTCGCTCAATCCGGACATGATTGCCAATTCTTTCTGTGTATATCCTTGATCGATCCGGAATTTTCTTATTTTCTCACCTACTGTCATAAGAAAACACTCCTTTGCTGATTGTTACTTAAAAGTATAGCATAAACAGTTCAAAAATGAAATATAAAAATAAACCGTTCATTTTTGAAATTATTCTATTGACAGTACGGAAATGAAATGTTATGATGCATATACACCGTTCGATAATGAACTGGAAAAAGAAAGGAGGGATACAGATGGCTAGTAAATTATTTATATCAGCAAAAGAAGTAGCGAAAGAATTAGAAGTATCTGATTCCTATGCGTATCGTTTGATCCGTCAGTTAAATGCGGAATTGGAACAAAAAGGTTTCGTTGTTGTCAAAGGAAAAATCAGCCGTAAATATTTTGAAGAACGAGTTTACGGTATGAACGAAATGAAATAG
>DXXQ01000104.1 GCA_019416265.1 Clostridiales bacterium
CTGTAAAACTGTTGAAATATGTTTCCAATAAAAACAGGGATTGTAAAATTAAGTATCATCTTGAATGGTTTTCCCATTGTCATGTCTGTCTGCATCCCATTTTCCTCCGAATAAATTCCCAAAAAAACCTCCGTATAAACAGAGGTTTTTTTGCTGTTGAAACTATGATATTTAAAAGTTATTTCTCAATAAGGAGTGATTTTCCTGTCATTTCCTCAGGCTGCTCCATTCCCATAAGCTCGATGAGTGTAGGGATGATGTCTGCAAGACAGCCGTTCTCACGAAGACCATATTTGCGGTCTGCGTTTACAAGGATAAACGGTACAGGGTTGGTTGTGTGTGCAGTAAACGGAGCGCCTGTCTCGTAATCCTTAAGCTGCTCTGCATTTCCGTGGTCTGCACAGATAAACATCTGTCCGCCAACCTTCTTGATCGCTCTTACGGCTCTTCCCACACATTCGTCAACAGTCTCGACTGCTTTAACTGCTGCAGCCTCCACACCGGTATGTCCTACCATATCCGGGTTTGCAAAGTTAACGATGATCACATCATATTTGTCAGATTCGATCGCTTCCACCAGCTTGTCGCAGACTGCAGGGGCGCTCATCTCAGGCTGAAGGTCATAGGTTGCAACCTTCGGAGATTTCACAAGGATTCTTTCCTCACCCTTGTTCGGCTCTTCCACACCGCCGTTGAAGAAGAAGGTAACGTGTGCATACTTCTCTGTTTCTGCAATACGGGCCTGTGTCATATTGTGTGCTGCAAGATATTCGCCGAAGGTATTGCGAAGCTGAACCTTATGGAAGGCAACCTCTTTATTCTTAATCGTATCGTCGTAATCTGTGAAGCAGACATATGTCAGATCCAGTCTTCTTTCTCTTGCAAAGCCTGTAAATTCATCATCGCAGAATGCTCTTGTGATCTCACGTGCTCTGTCTGGACGGAAATTGAAGAATACTACGGAATCTTTATCTGAGATAACTGTTACCGGTTTGCCATCCTTCTCGATCACTGTAGGAAGCACGAATTCGTCTGTTTTGTCATTGTCATAGGAAGCCTGTACTGCTGCCGCAGCGTCAGTTCCCTTTACGCCCTCGCCTTTTGTCAGAGCATTGTATGCAAGCTCTACACGATCCCAGCGGTTGTCACGGTCCATTGCATAGTAACGTCCGGAAACTACGCCGATCTCGCCAACGCCAAGCTCAGCCATCTTCGCCTGAAGCGCTTCGATATAGCCTTTTCCTGATGCAGGAGGTGTGTCACGTCCGTCAAGGAAGCAGTGAACATATACTTTCTCAAGGCCTTCTCTCTTAGCCATTTCCAGAAGTCCGTACAGATGAGTGATGTGGCTGTGTACGCCGCCGTCAGATAACAGTCCCATGAAATGAATGGCGGAATTGTTATCCTTCGCATTTTTCATTGCTGCAAGAAGGGCTTCGTTTTTGAAGAAGTCTCCGTCCTCGATCTCTTTGGTGATTCTGGTAAGCTCCTGATATACAATACGGCCTGCGCCCATGTTCAGATGTCCTACCTCGGAGTTTCCCATCTGTCCGTCAGGAAGACCTACCGCAAGTCCGCTGGCATAGCCTTTTACGAAAGGCGCCTGTGCCATAAGCTTGTCCATAACCGGAGTTTTCGCTTCATATACTGCATTGGCCTCCTGTTTGTCATTAAGGCCGTATCCGTCAAGAATCATTAAAACGGTTGGTTTTTTGCTCATAATGTTCTCCTTTATATATGGTTGTATTACAATTTCATTCATCTCTTATATAGTATCAAAAATTTAAAATTTTTCAATTCTTTTCTTTCAAAAAATTCCTTTTTATTTCCCGTATACCCGAAGGATCGTCGAAATCCTGCGCACAGATTCCCGGCTTCTGAGTTCTTCTGTGGCAGTCCGGAAATCTCCCTCTCTTACCTTCTCTGTGATAACGACAACCTCTGCGCAGCCTTCCACCTTCGTATCCTTCTGAATGATCTGTGCAACGCTTACATGGTATTTGGCAAAAATAGCGGTCATTTCCGCAAGGACACCGCAGCGATCCTCCACCTTCAGGCGCAGGAAGTAGCGGTTATAGGTGTCTTCCATCCGTTTGACCGGGATTTCTTTATAACAGGTACAGCCGATTCTTGCACAGCATCCTGCCTGAATATTTCTTACAATATCAAAAATATCTCCTGCAACGGCGCTGGCAGTAGGCAGCTCTCCTGCTCCTCTGCCAAAAAACATGGCGTCCTCCACTGCATCCCCGTGAACATAAACTGCATTGTAGGAGTCATTTACAGTGGCCAGCGGATGGGAGCTTGGGATCAGCATCGGACACACATACGCTTCAATTCCGTCTTCCCTGCATCTCGCAACACCGAGGAGCTTAATATCCCGGCCCATTTCCTTGGCATAGTGGATATCCTTTGATGTGATCTTTGCAATTCCCTCTGTATAGACATCGTTAAATACGACTCTGGAATTAAAAGCGACAGATGCAAGGATCGCCACCTTGCGCCCTGCATCGAGTCCCTCGATATCTGCCGTAGGATCTGCTTCCGCATATCCCAGTTCTGTAGCCAGGGCAAGAGCATCCTTAAATTCCATGCCATCCTGAGTCATCCTGGTGAGGATAAAGTTGGTCGTTCCATTGACAATTCCCATAACCTCTGTCATATGGTTTCCTGCCAGACACTGCTTCAGCGGACGAATGATGGGGATTCCCCCTGCAACGGCCGCCTCAAAAAGGAAGTCCACCTTATGCTCGTGGGCTGTTTCCAGAAGCTCATGTCCATGAACAGCGATAAGGTCTTTATTTGCAGATACCACATGTTTCCCGGCTCTGAGGGCATCCAGTATGTAGGTTCTTGCAGGTTCGATTCCGCCGATCAGCTCAATGACGATCTCGATTTCCGGGTCGTTTACGATTTCTTCCCACTGATCAGTGAGAACGGAAGGATCCTCCAGCTTCGACGCCGCTTTTTCCAGATTTCTTACAAGAACTTTTTTCAGCCTGACCTGACAGCCGATCTTTGCCGTCATTTCCTCTTCCTGTTTCTTCAGCACTTTATATACGCCTGTTCCCACGGTTCCAAGACCCAAAAGCGCCGCATTGATGACTCTCTCACTCATTTTTCGAAATGGCCCCTTTCTCATTTTATCAAGTATTCCTTTTATACTATGGCACAAAATGGTTTTTGTCAAGATTTCTGTTTTCCGTTACTGTCGGAAGCTTCGCCTGACTGCCCGTTGTCTGTCCTTTTGTACCGGCCAAGCATTTCCTCCAGCTTCTCCACTTTTTTCTGTAAATATAAAATATAGTGAATGCAGCCGCTCAGAAATCCGGAAAATATCAGTGAAAAGCCAGCGGTGCAGAACAC
>DXXQ01000105.1 GCA_019416265.1 Clostridiales bacterium
TATTTCAACAGTTTTACAGCATGGTGGATGCGATTATCGTGGGAAAGTTTGTAGGGACAAAGGGCCTGGCTGCAGTAGGTGCAACAGGAACCATCACCTTCCTGATCCTTGGATTTCTCATGGGGCTGACTGCAGGATTTACAGTTCTCACTTCGCAGAAATTCGGCGCAGGCAAAATGGATGAAATGCGGCAGACAGTTGGAAATGCGGCTGTTTTGTCTGCCATCGTTTCCGCTGTTATGACGGCTGTGAGCATGATCGGAATGCGGTCGCTTCTTGTATTTATGCACACGCCGGCTGATATTTTTGACGATGCCTATGCATACATTATGATCATTTGCGGAGGAATTTTTGCCCAGGTTTTATATAACATTCTGGCAAGTATCCTGAGAGCTTTGGGAAACAGCAGGACTCCCCTTTATTTTCTTATTATTTCAGCAATTTTGAACATTGTGCTGGATCTGGTGTTTATCATTGTCTTCCACTGGGGAGCTCCGGGAGCTGCATGGGCGACTGTGATCTCCCAGGGAATTTCAGGGATACTCTGTCTGATCTATATCGTGAAGTATGTGCCTGAGCTGAAACTGAAAAAAAGCGACTGGAAGCTCAGGGGAAATCTGGTAAAAATCCAGATCAGCGTTGGAATCCCCATGGGACTTCAGTATTCCATTACAGCTATCGGAACCATGATGGTTCAGTCTGCTCTGAATATCCTGGGTTCCTACCATGTGGCTGCATTTACAGCGGGAAACAAGATTGAGAATATTTTTACCCAGGCCTATGTTGCCCTGGGAACAGCAATGGCAACCTACAATGCCCAGAACATTGGCGCAGGAAAGCTGGAGCGTGTCCGGGAAGGCTTCAGGAAGGCACATCTCATCGGAATCGGATATTCCATCGTCACAGGTATCGTTCTTGTCACAGTGGGAAAATATTTGTCTTATCTGTTCATTTCCGATAATGCGGCAGAGGTGATCCCCATGGTGGATACCTATCTGAGATGTGTGGGAATCTTCCTGATCCCTCTTCATTTCGTGAATGTGCTTAGAAACGGAATCCAGGGAATGGGATATGGAATCCTTCCTATGATGGCCGGAGTGGCAGAGCTTGTGGGAAGAGGAGTTACTGCGGTGATCGCCGCAGGAAGGAAGAGCTACTTCGGAACCTGTATGGCAAGCCCCATGGCGTGGATCATTGCTTCCGCACTTCTCATTGGAATGTACTTTTATGTAATGAAGGATATGAAAAAAAGACTGGGTTAAAAACAAGGAGCTGCAGTGTGAGAAACTGCGGCTTCTTGTTTTGTACGGATATGTGTAAAAAAATTGTAAAAAATAAGAATAACAGGTGCAAAACTGCGGAAGTATGTTATAATGAGTAAGCTGAACATTTTAGGATTATTTTTATACATCTGTGCGTCCGGATTTCAGCCTCCGCAATGGGAGGGATATCCCGCTGACGGCAATTCTGCGCCGGCTGCTGCGAAAGGGAAGACAGCACATACTTATACATGAGGAGAGTATTCATGAGCAACGAAGAAATGAAAGAAAATGAGCAGAAGCCTGACCGCCCTCACAGACTGAGGAAATCTGCGCGCCCGCGTCCGATTACCTATGTTCCCATGGACGATGAGGAATTCGCTCCCTTTGAGCCCCCGGTGAAAAAAAAGCACAAGGGCATAAAAGTGGCCGGAATTGCAGCGGGGATGCTTCTGGCAGCGGCAGGAACTGTATATGCAGGAATCACCTATTATTATTCTGATAAATTTTTTGAGGGGACGACTATCAACGGAATAGATGTCTCAGGAAAGACTGCCTTTGAGGTGGAGCAGAGCCTTGCGCAAAAGGTGGAAACCTACAGCATTCAGATCGCAGCGAGAAATCTGGAGCCCCAGAATATTTCAGGCAGCCAGATCGGCTATAAATATGTTTCCGACGGAGAAGTGCTCAGGCTTCTGCGTCAGCAGAAGCCCTATGAATGGGTGCGCTGCTTCTGGGAAAAAAACAATTACACAGTAGAGGAAAACAGCACCTTTGACAGAGAAAAGCTGAAAAGCCAGGTCAAAGAGCTGGAATGTGCAAAAGAAGAAAACCAGGTTGCTCCGGAGGACGCTTATGTGGCCTTTGCAGAGTCCCAGTTTGAGATCGTTCCAGAGACAGAGGGAACGCAGCTTGAGATGAGACATGCATACAATACCCTTGTACAGGCAGTTTCCGAGAGCAGAGACAGCATTGATTTTTCCCAGACACCGGAGGTTTATAAAAAGGCGTCGGTGACTCAGGACAACCCGGAACTGATCGCTGCCAGAGATGCCTGCAACAACTTTACAAAGGCAAGCATAACCTATACCTTTGGGGAGGAAACAGTCACTCTTGACGGAAGTACGATCAAGAACTGGCTGAGCTTCGATGAGAAGGGACAGTTTATCAGGGATGACGCTACCTTCCAGCAGCATATCCTGGACTATGTGGCCCAGCTTGCGGCAGACCATGATACAGTGGGCACGGACAGAGAGTTCTACACCACAAGCGGAAGAACTGTTTATGTATACGGTTCAGCCTATGGATGGAAGATCGACCAGGCAGCGGAGGCTGCCCAGCTTACCCAGGAAATTCAGTCCGGTACCCAGACGACCAGAGAACCGGTTTATTCCATGAGGGCGAGATCCTATGGAAGAAACGATATCGGAAACACATATATAGAAGTCGATCTGAGCGGCCAGCATATGTACTATTATCAGGACGGAGCTGTTATCTTTGAATCAGATATCGTATCCGGAGATATGACACATGAGGACAGGATCACGCCTCCGGGAATCTTTACCCTGTATTACAAAAAGAGCCCGGATGTACTCAGAGGTCCAATGAAGCCTGACGGTAAATATGAGTACGAAGTAGAGGTAAGCTACTGGATGCCGTTTAATGGAGGAATCGGCTTCCATGATGCGGGATGGCAGCCGTATTTCGGCGGCGACCGTTTCTATGGCGGCGGCTCCCACGGATGTATCAACCTTCCGCCAAGCAATGCGGCGGTGCTTTATGATCTCATCCAGTATGATGTACCGATCGTCTGCTTCTATTAAGCAGGAGGCTAAAATTTTAAGGAATTACAGATAAGGGGAAAATATATGGATGCTTTAGATTTGATTTTAACAGTGGGAGCAGTGGTAATAGGAATCATGCTTCTGACAGGACATGGAAGCTTCTTCATGTCAGGCGGCGACGCTGTGAAGAGAAAAAAGCTTTACGATGAGGAAAAAATGGAAAAAGCAAGCGGTATTGCTCTGCTTGCGATCGGAGTTGTGACAGGAATCGACCACTTTACCACAACTATGACAGCAAAAATTGTCTACATTGTAGTTCTGGTGATCATTCTGGCAGTGCTGATCTATTATTTAAAAACCAAATGTAAAAAATAAAAAGGCATTGACCTTGAATACCGGCTATAGGTTTTAGAGATTAAAATACG
>DXXQ01000106.1 GCA_019416265.1 Clostridiales bacterium
CACCTCCTTATTTAGTTTTCATTGTACAAATACAACAATAATAGTATATCTGTTTCTGATACTTATGTCAAGTTTTTATGAAGTTACTTGGCAAGAAATTCGTTACTGTTCACTCCGTTCGCAGCAACGAGCCAAAATTCCTTACAGATTGCCTACGGCAATGGAATTTTGCGGGATAGTGCCGTGTGAACCGTAACTTTCTGTTTTCTATTTTAACTGTTTTAATAATCCGTGCTGATCAGATTTCATGGGAAATCCGTATATTCATTTCTTCCAGTACGCCGGAAATATCCTGAAACTGAAAGCCGCGACGGGCCAGATACCCCTGAAGGCGGCGCATCTCCTTTTCATCCAGCTGCGTATCTCTGTCATACTTCTTTTCTATCGTTCTTTTCAGAATTTCCCGTTCATCCGGCTGGTTCAGGGCAGCCTCTTCCTCCCATGCTTCCACTGCCGTCTGCCTGTCCACACCTTTCTGTATAAGCTCCTGGATCAGCTTCTGACGGCTCTTCGACTCCATCCGATAGGCAAGATAGGTTCTTGCATAACGGCTGTCATCAATGTAACCGTAAGACTTCACATAGCTCATGGCATCTGCCACCGCTCTTTCTGAAAACCCGGCCTGGCGAAGCCGGTCTGACAGTGCCTTCTCTGTACGGTCCATATGCTCCAGAAGCTGCATGGCTTTCCTTCTGGCGTTTCTTATTTCCTCAGAGGGTATCGTCATGGATTATTCCTCGATCTCTTCTTCCTCAGGTACTGCCATACCCTGTGCATCCTCTGCCTCCGGCATTTCCTCACCCGGAAGGAGATGATAGTGGATTCTTACCTTCTTCTCGATCTCATCACAGATATCCGCATGCTCCTTCAGGAATTTCTTGGCGTTCTCACGTCCCTGTCCGATCTTCTCTCCCTGATATGCATACCAGGCGCCGCTCTTATTTACAATGGAGCAGTCTGCCGCCAGGTCAAGGATATCTCCCTCTTTGGAAATTCCTGTACCGAACATGATATCGAACTCTGCCTGTTTAAACGGCGGAGCTACTTTATTTTTGACAACCTTGATTCTGGTATGGTTTCCGACCATATCTCCGCCCTGCTTGAGTGTCTCCACTCTGCGCACATCCAGTCGGATGGAGGAGTAGAATTTCAGCGCCCGGCCTCCGGTTGTTGTTTCCGGATTTCCGAACATCACGCCTACCTTCTCACGGAGCTGATTGATAAAGATAACAACACAATTAGACTTGCTGATCACCGCAGTGAGCTTACGCAGAGCCTGGGACATCAGACGCGCCTGAAGACCCACATGACTGTCCCCCATATCTCCGTCAATCTCAGCCTTGGGAACAAGGGCTGCCACAGAGTCGACAATTACAATATCCACAGCTCCTGATCGTACCATTGTCTCGGTGATTTCAAGAGCCTGCTCTCCATTATCTGGCTGTGATATGTAAAGATTGTCAATATCTACCCCGATATTCTTGGCGTAAACAGGATCCAGCGCGTGTTCTGCGTCAATAAAGCCTGCAATACCTCCGCGCTTCTGAACCTCCGCCACCATATGTAAGGCCACAGTCGTCTTACCACTGGATTCCGGTCCATATACCTCAATAATACGCCCCTTCGGCACTCCGCCGACACCAAGGGCAATATCAAGGCTAAGGGAACCTGTGGGCACTGTCTCGATCTGCATATTGGCCCCTGATTCTCCAAGCTTCATGACAGATCCCTTCCCGTACTGCTTCTCAATATGTCCAAGGGCTGCTTCCAGCGCCTTCTGTTTCTCTTCGTTGATCATCTATCTTCTCTCCTTGCTCTTACTTTTCGTTTATTGCGAACCTATGTTCGTGTTTTCTGTTATCATAGTAGTATACTTCTCCTGAAATGTCAAGCATTTCCTTGCAAATAGCCAGCTGTTTTCATCGACAATATCTGACAGTCTGCATCTGGTCACATCCTCGCGGAGCGTTTTTTGTTTATCAAGAAAATCAGTACAGAATGTATTACTTTCCCGATAAACAAAAAACCGGAGGACGCCTGCTGCGCCCTCCGGCTCTGAATAAACGATTCTTTTGTCAGCATCAGCCCTGATTTAAGACGGAGCGGACATGGTCCACTTCTTCTTTTGATGCCAGAGCTGCCGGTACATAATATCCCTTGTTGCGGGCAATGCCGTAAATCTCTTCCTGGGACATTTCGCACTGGTTTCGCATCTGCTTCAGTGTCTGTTTAAGCTGCGGGTTCTCTGTCTGGGAGATCATTTCCCCATAGCGGACCAGCTCGCCGTTGATTCCTGTCAGTGTATCTACCACCATTGTTTTCTCGTCCATGCTCTGCCTCCTACTGTAAAAACTGCATTAACTGCTGCTTGCTCTGTACTGCAGACTGTGCGGATTTCTGGAAGAACTGTTTCACTTCCATATCCATGGCCTGCTGTGCATAGGCGTCCATTTTACAGTGAGTCATCTCATAGCCTCCGATCAGATGGCGGAGATTCTGTAAATCCAGTTCTGAAATCTGTGTCATAACACTACCTCCTGTAAGTTGTTTACAGAAGATAGTATCTCTGATTCTCCGGAAATTATTCTCCGATCAGCCAGTTATACATTTCCTCATACTGGCGGGCTGAATTGTTCCAGGAGAAATCTGCTGCCATAGCGCGGTCAACCATCTTGTTCCAGTCGCGTTTTTTATCGTAGTAAATACGCTCTGCATTACGGATGGTATTGAGCATCTCATGGGCATTGTAGTTGCGGAAGGAGAAGCCTGTTCCTGTTCCTTCGATCTCATTGAACGGCTCCACAGTATCCTTCAGACCGCCTGTCTCTCTTACGATTGGAAGAGTTCCGTAACGAAGACTCATAAGCTGGCTTAAACCGCAGGGCTCAAAGAGAGACGGCATGAGGAATGCATCGGATGCCGCATAAATGCGGTGTGACATAGCCTCATCGTAGTAAATCTGTGCGGAAACCTTTCCGTGATATTTCCAGTCAAAGTGACGGAACATATTTTCGTAACGCTCATCGCCTGTACCAAGGGCAACGATCTGCACTGCATCCTGGCAGAGCTCATCCATAATATAAGCAATAAGGTCAAAGCCTTTCTGGTCTGTCAGACGGGATACAATACCGATCATCATTGTCTTCGGATCTTCTGTCAGACCTAAATCCCTCTGAAGCTGGATTTTGTTTTTAACTTTTTCCTTACGGAAGGTCGTTGCATTGTAGTTCTTTGTAATATACTGGTCTGTTTCCGGATTGAACAGATCGTAGTCGATACCATTTACAATTCCTCTCAGGCTGTTGGAGCGGGCGCACATCAGTCCATCCAGACGTTCTCCATAGAACGGCGTCTTGATTTCCTCTGCATAAGTATTACTTACTGTGGTAACTGCATCTGCAAAGACAATGCCTCCCTTTAAGAAGTTTGCATCCTTGTATGCTTCCAGCTTATCCGGTGCAAAATAGTAATCAGAAAGACCTGTGATCCCCTGTACAGTCTTAACATCGTACACACCCTGGAATTTCAGGTTATGTATGGTCATAATGGTTTTGATGTTCCAGAAGAATTCATTCTGCTGGAAACTGTCATGAAGGTAAACAGGTACCAGACCTGTCTGCCAGTCATGGCAGTGAATGATGTCAGGACGGAAACCGATCACCGGAAGTACGGAAAGGACTGCTTTGGAGAAAAATGCAAATTTCTCAAGATCCCATGGCGCTGAGTCGTATGGTTTCGGTCCGCTGAAATAGTATTCGTTGTCGATGAAATAGAATTTAATTCCATCATACTCCATCTGCATAACACCGACATAACAGTTTTTGTAGCCCAGATCCATGTAAAAATGGGTCACATACTCCATTTTGTCCTTCCATTCCTGTTTCATACATGCATATTTAGGAAGAATTACACGAATATCAAAATAACGTTTATCAAAACATTTCGGCAATGCGCCGGCAACGTCTGCCAATCCTCCTGTTTTGATAAATGGTACTGCCTCCGATGTCGCAAACAAAATATTCTTCATCCCAAGACCCTCCTTCGTAATGTCAACTTAATATACTAATTATAACGCAAAAAACCGTTAATGGAAAGACCGATTTTTATATTCCAGCCTTATTTTATCTGCAATTAGAGCAATAAATTCTGAATTTGTCGGTTTTCCTTTTCCGGTGCTGACTGTATAGCCGAAAAGAGCGTCTATCGTGTCCATTTTTCCTCTGCTCCACGCCACTTCTATGGCATGGCGGATAGCTCTCTCCACCCTGCTTGAGGTTGTCTGGTGTTTTTTTGCAATGGTCGGATATAGGATTTTGGTGATGGAATTAAGCATTTCCATATCTCCAACTGACAAAATAATTGCGTCCCTTAAATACTGATATCCCTTAATATGGGCAGGAACGCCGATTTCGTGTATTATATTTGTAACGTCTGCCTCCAGATTTCCTTTTGTGTACGTCTCCCTGTCATCTCCCGGAATCTGGCGGTTGATCTCCCGCATTTTACGTTCTCCCGCTCTACGGATATGTTTGATCCTATTGATCAGCATCTTGTTATCAAAAGGCTTGAGCATATAATAATCTGCCCCCAGACTGAACGCATCCTCTGTTATCCTGTCCTGTCCGACTGCCGACACAACAATAAATGACGGCATTTTTTTCCCTGACGTATCGTGGCTGAACCGTTCCATGACCGATAAGCCGTCCACCTTCGGCATAATGATGTCAAGAACTACCACATCCGGTTCTTTCTCCTGGATAATATTACAGATTTCTTCTCCATTATGTGCTTTTCCGACCAGCTTAAGGTCTTTATCTTCCTCGATCATCTGACCCAGTATTTCTACCATTTTTTCATTATCATCCGCAACTGCCACATTTAATTTTTCCATGAGGCCTGTCTCCTCCCTAATCTGTCACCGTTCACAGTGCCATATGAACGGTGTCCTGAATCTGTCTATGTTTACATGTACAACGGGGCCCTTATAAGAACTGCTTTTGTTCCTACGCGTCATAATTCATTATAGAGGAACGCAGATGGGGAAATCAAGGGAAAGACGGCGATTCTCCTTATTTTCGCTCTTCCTATTTCTAGAAAAATCATTCAATATTTTCTTTCTTTTACTTTTATCACCAGCAACTGACAGGGTTCTCTCTTTTCTCCCTCCGCATAAAAATGACTGCAGATTTTCTTTTCTGTTTTCTCCTGTCTCCGCCATGACTTTTTCTTTTATCTTTCAGCAGCAAGCTCTGCAAATTTCTGCATCTGCGGGGTTACCCACTTGCTCTGATGGTAAAAAAGC
>DXXQ01000107.1 GCA_019416265.1 Clostridiales bacterium
TGGGACTTGAACCCACACGACGTTGCCGCCAATAGATTTTGAGTCTACCTCGTCTGCCATTCCGACATGCCGGCGTTTGAACCGTTAATTATGATAACACAATCAGTCTCATACTGCAAGTCTTTTTTGGTAAATTTGATATATCTTTGAAAAAATGGGAAATACTCAAAGAAAACAGCAGAGAGGATGTGGCACACATGGAATCCATATGGAGCAGGACGGTAGAAATTCCCGAAAGAGAGTGTCTGAAGGAAGAACTCAGAGCGGATGCAGTTGTCATAGGAGCCGGCATGAGCGGACTTCTGACAGCGTTTCTTTTAGAAGAAAGCGGTCTTAAAACGGTAGTCCTGGAAGCAGAAAGAATTGCAGGAGGACAGACGAAAAACACCACAGCGAAAATTACCAGCCAGCACGGTATGATTTATAAAAAACTGACAGAGGACTTCGGAGAGAGGAAGGCAGCCCTTTACGGACAGGCTCACGAAGCTGCCATAGGAGAGCTGGAAAAACTTATAAAAGATAAAGAGATAAACTGCCATTTTTCCAGACTGCCCGGGTATCTGTATTCGCAAAAAGACAGAGTATCACTGGAAGAAGAGGCACAGGCGGCGGAGAAGCTTGGACTTAGAGCTTCCTTTACAGAGGAGACAGGACTTCCTTTTGAGACAGCTGGCGCTGTTCGGTTCGAAGATCAGGCACAATTTCACCCTCTGGAATTTATAAAAGCAATCAGTGAAGGGTTATCTATATATGAACATACCCGCGTTCGCAAAGTGAGAGGAAATAAAGTTTATACAGATACAGGGCGTATAAGGGCAGATCACATTATTTTTGCCTGTCATTATCCAATAGTAAATATTCCGGGTTTTTACTTCCTGCGGCAGCATCAGGAGAAAAGCTGTGTGATAGCCTGGGATCATGTGAAGCCTCTGCCGGGAATCTATTACAGTATAGATGAGGAAGGACTTTCCCTGAGAAGCAGCGGCAATATCCTTTTGACAGGAGGGGGCGGATTCCGAACAGGGGAAAAAGCGGCAGGAGAAATCTATGCAACCATCAGGAAAGAGGCAAAGAGATTTTTTCCGGCGGGCAGGGAAATTGCGCACTGGTCTGCACAGGACTGTATGCCCCATGACGGGCTGGCCCTTATCGGCCAGTATTCTATTTTTAAGCCCGGCTGGCATGTGGCCACAGGGTTTCAGAAATGGGGAATGACTTCATCCATGCTTGTAGCCATGCTGATTCGGGATGAAATTTGGGGGATCGAAAATCCATATGCCCCGTTGTTTTCCCCTCAGAGATTTCATCCTTCTGTATCAGCCCGGCCGTTTTTTCAGGATGCAGCCAGCAGTATCCGGGGACTGGCAGGGGGAATTGCGCTTCTGTGGAAAAAGGAAGAAAAGCACCGTCGCTGTACCCACATGGGATGCGCCCTGAACTGGAATGAGGAAGAAGAAATCTGGGAATGTCCCTGTCACGGGTCATGTTTTGACAAAGATGGAAAACTGCTGACAGAGCCTGCGGGAAAAGACCTGAAGGAATAAGGAAAGAGAGAGAAAAACCTCCTTTTGCGCAAAAACACCAAAAAGCCAGAGTATTTCAGTTGAAATTTGCTATAATATGTGGAAACTAAAACTCTGGTGTACCTCCAAAACCTGTGTTATAATTAAAAAAAGTGTGTCAATCAAATGGAGGAAAAACATATGATAAGAAAGGCGGTCATGGAGGATATTCCCCAAATTACGCAGATTTACTGTGACATCCTGGACCTGGAGGCAGCGCAGAAGGGTCATACAGGATGGGTGAAGGGTATCTATCCATCTAAAGCAACGGCTCTCGAATCCGTTGAACAGGGGGAAATGTATGTGATGGAAGAGGACGGAGTGATCGTGGCATCAGCGAAGCTGAACCAGAAACAGGTGCCTTCCTACGCAAGGGCTAAGTGGGAATACGATCCACCTGAGGAAGAAGTAATGGTCATCCATACCCTGACTGTGTCGCCGTCAGAAAACGGAAAAGGCTATGGCACAGCCTTTATTAAATATTACGAAGAATTTGCACTGGAGCAGGGGTGCAGATACCTTCGTATGGACACCAATGCAGTCAACAAACCGGCACGTGCGCTGTACCATAAGCTGGGATATAAGGAAGCGGGAGTTGTTCCCTGTAATTTCAACGGGATCAAGGATGTTATGCTTGTATGCCTGGAGAAATATCTTGGATAAGAAGGATTTAGATCCGGCGGGGAAACCTGCCGGATTTTTTCCTTAAATTCTAAAATATTTGTGAAATCTTGTTTAATTCATTGAAAACTTAAAATAAAAGTGCTATGGTATGACAAAAGGAAACGGAGGAAAAGTGTATGGATACGAAAAGACCGGGCAAAAAACCCTTATATGTGTATTACATGATTGCCGCGATCATTATCGTTCTTTTAAATGTCCTTCTTGTACCGGCGCTTCAGGAGAGAAGTGTGGAGCGTACGAACTACACCACATTTATCAAAAGCGTGGAAAAAGGATATGTAAAAGAAGTAAATATTGACACGGATTTTATTTATTATGTTGTGGAAAAAGACGGAACAAAGGTTATGTGTAAGACTGCGAAACAGGAAGATCCGGATCTCGTCCGCTGGCTGTACGACGAAGGCGTAAGCACAGACGCACCGGACCCGCAGAAACAGTCTGTTATCTTAAGCCTGATCCTGGGATATGTCCTTCCGATCGGAATTTTTATCCTTCTGGGACGCTGGCTGAGCAAGAAGATGATGAGTTCCATGGGCGGAGGCCCGGGAGGAGCTATGTCCTTTGGCAAAAGCAACGCCAAGGTTTATGTGAAATCCTCCACAGGAATCAAGTTTGCGGACGTTGCAGGCGAGGATGAGGCGAAGGAGCTTTTGACAGAGATTGTCGATTATCTTCACAACCCTCAGAAATATACGGAAATCGGTGCATCCATGCCGAAGGGCGCCCTTCTTGTGGGCCCTCCGGGAACAGGTAAAACGCTTCTTGCAAAAGCTGTAGCAGGTGAGGCGGAAGTACCGTTTTTCTCTATTTCGGGATCTGAATTTGTGGAAATGTTTGTAGGTATGGGCGCTGCCAAGGTACGTGACCTTTTCAAACAAGCAAATGAAAAAGCACCCTGTATCGTATTCATCGACGAGATCGATACGATCGGTAAAAAACGTGACGGCGCAGGTTTCTCAGGGGGCAACGATGAGCGCGAGCAGACGCTGAACCAGCTTCTGACAGAGATGGATGGTTTTGACGGCTCCAAGGGTGTTGTCATTCTGGCTGCAACCAACAGACCGGATTCCCTTGACCCGGCTCTTCTCCGTCCGGGACGTTTCGACAGACGAATCCCTGTAGAGCTTCCGGATTTACTGGGGCGTGAGGAAATCCTCAAGGTTCATGCGAAGAAGATTAAAATTGCGGATTCCGTTCGTTTCGATGAAATTGCCAAGGCTGCTGCCGGCGCATCCGGTGCAGAGCTTGCCAATATTGTAAATGAGGCGGCGCTCCGTGCAGTCCGCGACGGACGTAAATTTGCCACACAGGCAGATTTCGAGGAAAGTATTGAAGTAGTTATTGCAGGATATCAGAAAAAGAACCGGGTTCTTTCCAATAAAGAGAAGCTGATCGTTTCCTATCATGAGATCGGACATGCCCTTGTGGCTGCGAAGCAGACAGAATCAGCTCCGGTTCACAAGATCACGATCATCCCCCGTACGTCAGGGGCACTGGGATATACCATGCAGGTGGATGAGAAAGAACATTTCCTTATGAC
>DXXQ01000108.1 GCA_019416265.1 Clostridiales bacterium
CTTCTGTATTCCTCCAGGACAGGCTATCAGCTTTCCCTGGATGAATTTGAAGACCAGGAGACAGCCGGCCGCTTAAAGGATTCTTCTCTTTACGGAGAAAAATACGGACAGCCGATTCCTTCCCATAAGGATGAAAAAACAGGTGCATACCAGATTTTCAGCTACTATTTCCCGGAAAAATACAGCCTGAACGAAACAAATTCCAGCGCCATTGTAATCAATGTATATGCTTCCACCCTGACAAATTCTATCCGGGCAATGGAAAAACGCTTCTCCGACACCTCCACAAGCTTTGTGCTTCTGGATGAGCAGGGAAATTATCTTACCAGTGTGCTGGATAAGGGCTTCTCCGCGGAAAACGCCGGAAACCAAAGGGACTCCGGTGATATAAAGAAGGATATCTCCTCTCTTGGCACCTTCCCTGTGATCGGAGACATACGGTATTTCCAGACCCACACCAACGCAAACGAAAATGGCTGGTATCTGGTAAACTTTATTCCTGCAGCACAGGTGTTTCGAAATATGCTCTCCGCTGCACTCTGGGGATGCCTGATCCTTATTGCAGCTTTGCTGTTCGCCTTTTATGTCTGCCGCTATTTCGCCAAACGGCTGAACACTCCCGTTGAGACGATTACCCAGCAGCTTAAAAGCAAAGGCGTCACACCGGAAACCTTTTCCTCTGCGCCAAAGGAGTTTCAGACCATTGTCTCCTCCCTTGCCGCTCTCCAGGAAAACAATCAGGCGCTGCGCACCCTGCAGAATAACAGCCGCTCTTCTTTGACTCAGGCGTTTTTATACGATCTTGTGACAAACCGTCACACAGACGCCCCTCTCATGCTCCGCAAAAAGCTGGAAGACCTTCAGCTTACCCATTTAAGAGAGCGGAAGCTTTGTATGGCAGTGGTGAAAATTGACCGTTATCAGGAGTTTCTGATGGAGAGAAATCCTGAGGAGCTCTGGGCTGTACGCTTTGCAGTTGTAAATATTACAGAGGAACTTGCAGGGGCTGTCACAGGCAGCAATGCCTTTAGCTGTGACAACGACAAATTTGTATTGCTGATGAACCTGGAACCCTCCAAAAATGTACGGGAATTTGAGGAAGAGCTTAAGTCCCTGTTTTCTTCCATCCAGGAAAATATTTCCAAATATCTGCATTTTACGGTAACGATCACCTACAGCACTTTGTTTCAGGGACTTGTAAACCTACATACGGTTTACAGAAATCTGGAGAGCGCTCTCACCTTAAAAATGCGGCTTGGCCACGAAGCGATCATCAGCCCGTACCTGACAGAAGAAACGGAGGAGGAACCCTTCCAGTTTTCCGGAAAAATCCTTTATCCCCTTATCGACCGGCTTGGTGAGGGAAATTTCCAGGACAGCTTTGCTCTTTACGAAAAAGCGTCCGAAAATCTGTTCCTCTGTGACTACGATGAGATCCAGTCTGCACTCACTTACCTTGCTTACAGCATCTATGAGCGGCTGGCAGAAAAATACCCCATGTTGAAGGGCTCCCTGACTGCAGCCCAGAAAAAGCTTTTCCTGAAGCTGGAAGGCGCTGAGACAAGCACAGAAGTCCAGAATTATATGAAACAGTTTTTTGAAACCATAAGCAGTGAAATCAAGGCCCTGAAAAAAGATCCGGAAAACCAGAATGCTGCCATGACTGCCCAGAAAATTGCCCGCATCATTGAGGAGGACTTTACAAATCCTGCCCTCTGCCTCTGCTCTGTGGCAGACAGGATCGGACTTTCCTCCAACTACACAGGCCAGGTTTTCAAGCAATATATGCAAAAATCCGTTGCCCAGTACATTCTGGATCTCCGTATGGAACGGCTGGCTTACTACCTTCAGAATACAGACCTGCCCCTGACAGAGATCCTTGACCGCATCGGCATGGAGAAAAACAACTATTTCTATACCCGTTTTAAAAAATATTTCGGTATGCCTCTCGGGGAATACCGCCAGCAATTCCAAAAGCCTTCCGGACAGTGAAGCTTCAAAAAAAGAATCCCGCACGTGCAGGATTCTTTTTTTTTGCGTCAATATGTTTTTTGGAGATCACTCTCCCATTTTGATCGTCATTTCATAGGAAAATTCTGTCTCTTCAAGGCGATGCTCCTTTTCCGGAGCATATCCGCAGCTTCCGGAGCCCATGCCGCTCATCTTGTAATCCATGCAGAATACCGTATATGGCGATTCCGTAAGCTCGAAATTATGGCGTTTTTCCCGAAGCTCCTCCTGGGTATAATGAGAAAGCTGGAAGGAAAACGGCTGGGGTGCAGTCACCTCCATAAACTCTCCCTTTTCCCCGGAAACACATACCCGGTAGGTACCGAAATGACTGCCGTTTTCCTGAGGCCTGATATAATCCTCGTGCATATCGCAAACCCGGTTTCTGAAGTGTCCGAACCAGGAAGCCCGGTGTTTATCAAGGTACGCGTCTCCAGGCCCGTATCCCAGATAATCCGCCTCCTCAAACCTGCGGTCAAGGAACAGGCGCATGCCGAATCTGGGAAGCCAGGGATAAAGAGGATTTCTCTTTCCATTGGCTTTCACTACAAGAGAGCCGTCCTTTTTAATCTCCCATGTTGTATCCAGCTCCACAC
>DXXQ01000109.1 GCA_019416265.1 Clostridiales bacterium
GAATCATGGTGTTGGTGGTATATGCAGTCATTATGATTGGAGCCACCGTAATTTTCACAAAGAGAGATAAGGATTCGGACAGCTTTTATGTTGGAAACCGTAATATGGGAACGGTAAGTTCTGCGATGAGCATTGCTGCCACCTGGATCTGGGCGCCAGCACTTTTCACGTCTGCTGAAAAGGCATATTTGAATGGTGTTTCAGGACTGTTTTGGTTTTTGGTTCCCAATGTTATCTGCCTGTTGATTTTCATACCGTTCGCAAAGCGGATCCGGAAAGAAATGCCGAATGGAATTACACTTTCCGGATATATGCATGAAAAATACAGGTCTGATAAAGTGAAACAGGTATATCTGTTGCAACTTACTACGCTTACGATCCTTTCTACTGCAGTACAGCTTCTTGCAGGAGGCAAAATACTCAGCGCTGCAACTGGATTACCGCTCTGGGTAATGACAATCGCACTTGCAGTCATAGCTTTTTCATATTCGCAAATATCTGGAATCAAGGCATCTGTACTTACGGATGCTATTCAGATGATATTCTTATTGGTGGCATGCATTATCTTTGTTCCATGGGCGCTGGATTTGAATGGAGGAATATCATCAATTCAGCTATCCGGAATTTCCGGAGAGTTTGGAAAATTATTTTCAGAAAGTGGACTGGAAGTATTTCTTGGTTTCGGATTACCTACGGCAATAGGACTATTTGCAGGTCCGTTTGGAGATCAGTGTTTTTGGCAGAGGGCTTTTTCGATTGGAGAAAAGAAGATTGGAAAAGCTTTTTTGCTTGGAGCAATACTATTTGCCGTAGTTCCGTTTTCTATGGGGCTTCTTGGGTTCATAGCAGCGGGAATAGGATTCATTCCAAATGATGCCGGGATGGTTAATTTTGAACTGATACAGGCGCTTTTCCCAAGCTGGGTAATTGTTCCGTTTATGTTTATGCTTATATCCGGACTATTATCTACAGTGGACAGTAATTTATGTGCAGTTTCATCACTGACTACCGATCTGAAAGCAGTATCTGATTTGGAAAGCAAATCAAAAATAAAGATTTCAAAAGCGTCCATGGTTTTGTTACTGATTGCTGGAGTTCTTATTGCGAATATCCCGGGATTGACGGTAACACATATGTTTCTTTTTTATGGAACATTAAGGGCAACCACGATGCTCCCAACAATGCTTACCTTGATGAAGATAAAGATGACAAGCATGGGAGTAGTAGCCGGAGTCATTACTTCTTTTGCTGTAGGGCTCCCTATTTTCGCCTACGGAACGGTTTTGAACAGTGGACCATATAAAACCCTTGGAAGCCTTGCAACAGTGCTGTTGGGCGGAATTGTAGGGATGATAGTTACAAAGGTGGAGGTGCGGCATGGAAAGAGTGCTTGGTAAAAAGCAATCAATACAGAATGAGGAATGGTTGAAAGCTGAAAAGCGCATTGAAGAACTGGTTTCAAGAGAGGTACTGGATGAAAAGGTGCGCTCAACCGTTGAGGAAATCCGGCAGATGACTGACGGGAAGAAAGTTGCATACGCATGGTCCGCCGGAAAGGACAGCCTCGTCCTTGGAGAAATATGCCGGGACAGCGGAGTTACTGATTGCATGATGGCAATCTGCAACCTAGAGTACCCGGCTTTTTTGAAATGGGTAGATCGGTACAAACCGAAAGAACTTGAGATTATCAACACAGGGCAGGACCTTGAATGGCTGTCAAAACATTTGAAGATGCTGTTCCCGCAGGACAGCGCCAC
Source organism: Clostridiales bacterium (assembly GCA_019416265.1). Classification (GTDB taxonomy): domain Bacteria; phylum Bacillota; class Clostridia; order Lachnospirales; family Lachnospiraceae; genus Blautia_A. Next base: position 1,758 of record DXXQ01000109.1, read on the forward strand.
GGCGGCGAAGTGGTTTTCAATCGTTCAACATAGAGCGCAGGCAAAATACTATAAGGCGCATGAGCTGGACTTACTCCTGCTCGGCCGGCGCCGCGCAGATGGAAACTATTGCGGAAGAGGATCGAACATCTATACCGATGGAAAGGGCATCACCAGATATAGTCCTTTAGCTGCATGGAGCCATGAAGAGATACTTGCTTATATCCATTACCATAAACTGGCAATTCCTCCGATTTACGGGTGGAAAAATGGCTTTCTCTGCGGAACGCATCCATGGCCAGCGAGACAATGGACTGGATCCATAGAGAATGGATGGGAGGAAGTGTATGAAATAGACCAAGATATCGTAAAGAAAGCGGAAGAGTTTATAGAAAGTGCCGCAGAATTTTTAAAATCGCTTTAAAAAGGCTATTTGCAGGTAGCCTCATTGCTCCTTCAAATTTTGAGATTTGGAGGAAAATACAATGAAACAATTAACCATGAAGCTGAAAGATCTTATCCGGCCGGAACGCAATATTAGAATCCATACAGAAAAGCAGTTGCAGGAGTTTGAAAGAAGCGTCAAAATGTTTGGTCAAATCAGACCTATTGTTATTGATGAAAATAACACGATCTTGGCCGGAAATGGATTGTATGAAACTTTGCTAAGAATGAACCGGGAAGAAGCATTGGTCTACAAGTATGAAGATTTGACGGAAGCACAGAAGAAAAAGCTGATGATTGCTGACAATAAAATCTTCTCTCTTGGAATAGAAAACCTGGATACATTGAACGAATTCTTGGAAGAACTGAGCGGAGATTTGGACATTCCCGGATTCGATGAAGAAATTTTAAAGCAGATGGTCGCTGATGCGGACGAGATCACAGAAAAAATATCTGAGTATGGAACTCTGGATGAAGAAGATGTAAGAAAAATAAAAGAGGCAAATGAGAAAAGGGAACAAAGAGAAGCATTTGAAAACAAATCCCATCCGGAAGAACCGGTTGAGCATATTGCGGAATCAGAAGAGTGTAATGTGGAATCCAATCAAGCGCCGGCTGAAGCAGGAAGGTTTGTGATATGTCCAAAGTGTGGTGAGAAGATATGGCTGTAAAACGCTGCGAATCCAATATAGATGTGGTAAAAGCTGCTGAGATACGGATAAAGAATGTGTTTAGGAACGGTCTTCCGGTATTCTTTTCATTTAGCGGAGGAAAGGACAGCCTATGTGTCGCTAAGTTAATTATGAATCTTGCAAACCGCGGGGAAATAGACATAAGGCAGTTGACCGTCCAGTTCATAGACGAAGAGGCGATCTTTCCGTGCATGGAAGAAATGACGAAGAAGTGGAGACGTAAGTTTATGATGATGGGGGCAAAATTTGAATGGTTTTGCATAGAGGTAAAACATTTCAACTGTTTCAATGCCCTGTCGAATGATGAGACATTTATATGTTGGGATTCCACGAAGAAAGATGTTTGGGTAAGGCAACCACCGAAGTTTGCTATTAGAAATCATAAATTATTACGGCCAAGAATAGATGCGTATCAAGATTTTCTTCCGAGAACATGTGTTTCCGGAATCACAATGGTAGGCATCCGCACCGCCGAATCATTGCAGCGTTTGCAGAACATCGCAGCAATGACACGGGCCGGGAAGACCATGACGAACAAAAGACAGGTATTCCCTATATATGACTGGACCAACAATGATGTATGGCTGTACTTAAAACAGGAAAAGGTTGATGTTCCGGAAATATACCTGTTCTTGTGGCAGTCGGGGAGTTCAAAGCAACAGCTTAGAGTGTCACAGTTCTTTTCCGTAGATACGGCCAGATCACTGGTAAAGATGAATGAGTATTATCCGGATCTCATGGAACGGATCATACGCAGAGAGCCAAATGCATATCTGGCGGCACTTTACTGGGATAGCGAAATGTTTGGCCGGAGTAGCAGGAAACGGAGGACGATGGAAGACGGATCCCAGGAAAAAGATTACAAGAAAGAACTCATATACATGTTCTCGAATATGGGTGTGTTCTTTGATACACCGCATAAAAGACATATTGCGGAGAGGTACCGGAACTTTTTCCTTCAGGTATCATCCATTGCAAAACCAGAGGACTTCAAGCACATATACGAAGGTCTCATTTCTGGCGATCCCAAAATGAGGACATTCCGTGCGTTATATCATCGGATTTATGGGAAATACATATCTGAGGCAAAGAAAACGGAGGAAAGCAGACATGGAAAATAAATTATTCGCCCCGCTTGGTACACTGCAATGGATACCGCGGAGCAGATTAAAACCAAATGATTACAACCCGAACAAAGTTTCAAAAGAAAATTTAAAGTTGCTCACGCAGTCCATTCTTACCAATGGATGGACACTCCCGATTGTTGTAAGACCGGATTATACGATTATAGACGGATTCCATCGATGGACTGTTTCTGGCGAAGAGCCGCTGCTGTCTATGCTTGGCGGGAAGGTGCCTATTGTTATCGTTGAACATTCGGAGAGATCGGAGGACATCTATGGTACCGTAACGCATAACAGAGCGAGAGGTACCCACTTGTTAGAGCCTATGAAGGCGATTGTAAAAGAACTCATGAATGAGGGAAAAACCGTAGATGAAATAGGGAAACAGCTCGGAATGAAGCCGGAAGAGATCTTCCGATTATCTGATTTCACAAAGGAGGATTTCTTAAACATGATGACAAAAGGAGTTGCTGGATTCTCGAAAGCAGAATTTGTGACAAAAGTTTGATTTTTGTTATAGAATATATAGAACAAAATTGGCGGGAGGTGAATGAGTGCCTCCCGGTTTTGTGCTATCCGAAAAAAATACGAAAAGGGAGGTGGTGGCTGTGCCGAGAGCAAGAAGCCCTGACAGTATCGAAGCGGAAAAGCTGTTTCATGATGGCATGGCTCTTGTTGATATTGCAAAGAAACTCGGCAAGCCAGAGGGAACAGTCCGTCGGTGGAAATCAACTCAGAAATGGGAAGAGAGTAGTAAAAAAAAAGAAGGCGAACGTTCGCAAAAGAAAGAGAAGGAGAAAACGAACGCTCGCAAACGAGGTGGACAGCCTGGAAATAAAAATTGCAAAGGCAAACAGAATGCAAAAGGACATGGAGCTCCACCTGGAACACAGAATGCTCTGAAGCATGGAGGATATTCCGCAGTCTACTGGGATACGCTCGATGATGAGGAAAAAGAGCTGATTGAAACTATGCCGCAAGATGAAGAGGAAATGCTTCTGAATCAGATTATGCTATTCACAGTTAGAGAGCGCAGAATTATGAAGGCGATCAATAAGTACAAGGACGCAAAAGGCGGTGTATATGTGTCTGGCGTAACGAAGTTTGAGGAGAAGAGGACGTTTAAAGATGATGCCGAGAAAGAGCTTTATGAAAGCAGAGTGCTTGATAAAGTGAATAAAGGAGATAGACTTCCAGGCGAACATTACAGTATGCAAACAATGACTGCCTCTACTGCCGATCTGGTTGCAAGGCTTGAAAAGGAATTAACATCTGTACAGGCCCAGAAGACAAAGGCGGTGGACGCTCTTGCCAAACTAAGAATGGAGAAGAGGAAAGAGGCCGGGGAGAGCAAGGGGAACGAACTTGTTCGAACCTGGGCGGAAAGCGTCATAAAAGCAAGGAGGGAGAACGATGGATAGTATGAATTGGCTGTCGGACTTCCTTGATGAAAGCATGCCGATATGGAGAGATAATCCTGTCATCTATTTCCGGGAGGTATTGCAGTTTGAGCCTGATGAATGGCAGGCAGAGGCGGCAATGGACTTGGCACACAATCCGAAGGTCAGTATCAAATCTGGACAGGGTGTTGGTAAGACAGGTTTAGAAGCTGCTGTGTTCCTGTGGTTTATCACTTGCTTTCCGTATCCACGTATCGTAGCGACAGCTCCTACAAAACAGCAGTTGCACGATGTCCTCTGGTCTGAGATTTCGAAGTGGATGAGCAAGTCTCCTTTGCTCTCTCAGCTTCTAAAATGGACAAAGACCTATGTTTACATGGTCGGTAATGAAAAGCGTTGGTTTGGAGTTGCTAGGACTGCTACAAAGCCAGAAAACATGCAAGGATTCCACGAGGACAACATGCTGTTCATCGTTGATGAGGCATCCGGTGTGGCCGATCCGATCATGGAAGCTATTCTCGGTACACTCTCTGGAGAAAACAACAAGCTGCTCATGTGCGGAAACCCTACAAAGACTACCGGAACATTCTATGACAGTCATACGCGGGATAGGGCATTGTATAAATGCCATACAGTAAGCTCGGCAGAGAGCAAACGAACAAACAAGGAGAACATTGAATCTCTGATCCGGAAGTATGGGTGGGATTCTAATGTGGTCAGGGTTCGTGTTCGTGGAGAATTCCCCAATCAAGAGGATGATGTGTTTATCGCATTATCTACTATTGAGCAATGCGGCAGTAGGTTGTTTGAATTGGATGATGGGAAACTGCTTCCGTATATTATTTTCGGCGTCGATGTGGCACGATTTGGAGATGACGAAACGATTATCTACCGCAATGCCAGAGGAAAGTTGAGAATCGTAGCGAATAGAAGAGGGCAGGATCTGATGAGAACTGTTGGCGATATTGTACGGCAGTATAAAAAAGCTATCAAAGAGTTCCCAGATTATCATGGAAGAATTTATGTAAATATAGATGATACGGGACTTGGAGGCGGGGTTACGGACCGGTTGCGGGAAGTCAAAAGAGAACAGAAGCTTAACAGGCTGTATGTTATACCCATCAATGCCGCAGAAAAGATCGAGACCGACACAAAAGCTGGAAAAGATGCGGCCGAGCATTACAACAACCTTACAACTCATATGTGGGCTGTGCTAAAAGACCTCATGGAGAACAAAGAAATTGAAATGGAAGAGGATTCAGAAACATTTGCACAGCTTTCTTCGAGAAAGTATTTCCTTGCCAGCAATGGAAAGCTGGAGCTTGAGAGCAAAAAGGAAATGAAGGAAAGAGGGCTAGATTCTCCGGATAGAGCTGACTCAGCAGCGTTATCAGTATATCTTGGAAAAATCAAAAAATACACAGGCAGTGCTCCAAGTGCAGATAGTGGACTTGGAAAGAGCAGCTATTGGAAAAATAAGTAGGAGGAATATCATGGGATTGCTTAGCAAAAAAGAGGCATATGTCACAAAAGGTATGCGCTTAATAGAAGAAAAGAGAACTCCAGAAGCAACGATAGTTGTGGTGGATGGGTTGAATGATTACCAGAACAGAATTATTAAAGCATTAAACAGACACCCGGTGGCAGATACGGCACTTGTTGTTGTAGCATTGAGAAATTTGGCTGATTCACTTGAAGAGCAGGAGCCGAGTTGTAAAGGATTGGTTACTGGCTTAATAAGACGGCTACGAAGCCAGAGTTTCAAAACAGCAAGAGGATTGAAAAAACGAGAAAACGATAGAAAGGGGTGAGAACGATGGCGGAAATAGGACGCATAGGACAAAAGCGATATAACGGTGTGTTCTATGAAGAGTTTCTGAGGGAACTGCAGGGGATTCGTGGCGTGGAAGTGTATCGTGAAATGGCAAACAATGACGATACCGTTGGGGCGATCCTATTCGCCATAAAAATGCTGATACGCCATACCCAGTGGAATATCGAACCAGGAGGAGATACGGCGAAAGATAGGGAAGCGGCAGAGTTCGTGGAGAGCTGCATGGATGATATGCAGAGTACATGGACTGACACGATATCAGAAATACTGTCTTTTCTTGTTTATGGATGGAGTTACCATGAGATCGTGTATAAGCGTCGCATGGGAAAGACGAAAAATCAGAAGACTAAGAGTAAGTATTCTGATAGTCTTATTGGATGGCAGAAGCTACCGATCAGAAGCCAGGACACTTTGTATAAGTGGGAGTATGATCAACATGACAATCTGGTCGGGATGACGCAAATGCCGCCACCGGATTATGGATTTATCACCATACCAATGAAAAAAGCAATGCTGTTTCGTACGGAAAGCGCAAAGGATAATCCGGAAGGGCGGAGCATTCTGAGAAATGCTTACCGTCCATGGTATTTCAAACGCCGGATACAGGAAATAGAGGCAATCGGAATTGAACGTGATCTCGCAGGACTTCCGGTATTCCATGCCCCTGAAGGGACAGATATCTGGGATGAAAACGACGATGATATGATGAAGATAAATGCAGCTCTTACAAAGATGGTGAAGTCTATCCGGCGCGATGAATATGAAGGACTGGTGCTACCGCATGGATTTGAGTTTGAGCTGGTAAGTACCGGGGGTGCTAGGCAATTCGATACAAACTCAATCATAAACAGGTATGATACCAAGATTGCAATGACGGTTCTTGCTGACTTTCTGATGCTTGGACACAATAAGGTGGGAAGTTTTGCACTTAGTTCTGATAAAACAGAGCTTTTTTCTGTTGCCATATCTTCGTTCTTGGATGTTATATGCGAAACATTCAATAATCAAGGTATTCCTGCACTTATTGACATCAACGGAGATTATTTCAATGGTATAACAGACTATCCCAAAATGACGCATGGAGAGATTGAAGATGTAGATGTGAAAGCGGCAGGGCAATTCATTAAGGATATGACGGGAATTGGCGTAATTGTACCGGATGATGGACTTGAGGATTATGTACGAGAAATTGGTCATTTGCCGGAAAGAACAACCGACAGCAGGGGAGAAAATCCGGCCAGAACAAAACAACAAAACCAAAATCAACCGCCGGAAGAAGAGCCTGACTCATCAGAAGAAATTGATGACGAAGAAGATGAAAAGAATGCCATGGCGGCGAAACGAAGGCTTGGAAGGGAAGGGTAACAGGTGTATATCTTTAAAAAACCAAAGCCTCTCGGGAAGGCGAAGAAGCGGAGCAAAGAAAATCTCCGATTGTTGAATATGCTTAATAGGTATATTACGGACACGTCCGCTGTTCCGGTTTCTATACTAACGAGATTTTGGGCGGATCAGGCAGCGGCTATTACATACAAAGAGATACGGAAACTCATAGAGGATGAAGAAGTATCGGAAGAAGATCTTCTGAATTGGTCAAAAGACTATTCTTCGTTTGTTACGGACACACTTGAACCTATGTGGCTTGAAGCGATTATCGTAGGGCAGCTTAGTTCTGCGATATTAAATGAGGCAAAGGAACAGGGATTTGAATTTGATGCAACCGATGTTGGTATAAGGAATTGGATAAAGGACCGAGGAAGTGAATTTGTAACAAATGCTGTGCAAGAACAGAAAAAAGCAATACAGAGGCTTGCCATGAAAGCAGTAAGGGAAGAAATGTCACCGGGAGAGCTGGCAAGGGTTATACGGCCATGCATCGGGCTTACTGAACGTCAAGCGCAGGCAAACCTACGGTATTACAACAGCATTAAGCAACAAATGCGCAAGGAGCATCCAAGGATGAAAGAGGAAACGATTGTTAGGAGAGCTCGGGATAAGGCGTTGAAATATGCTGAAAAACAACATAGATACAGAGCTGAAACTATAGCGCAAACTGAATTGGCTGAGGCATACAGTGCCGGCGCTCATAACGGGATAATACAGGCTCAGGAAAAGGGCTATATAGGTCATGTGAGGAAAGTGTGGGTAACGGCAAGGCAAGAGAATGTGTGTAGGTTTTGTGAGGCTGTAGAGGGCGTTAGCAAGGAAATGGAGGAGTATTTCGATGTAGGAAAATGCGGAACAGTTTTATTCCCTCCAGCGCATCCGAGATGTAGATGCGTTGTAAAATATGTGGAAGTGAAGGAGTAATGGAAATGCAAACCATGTATGAGTTGCTTGGAATCCACAAAAAAGTGGACAAGGAAAAGCAGAATGTGGAAAACTCTAAAAACAACAACCAGTCAGTGTTGAAAGGTCGTTTTAAAATCCAAAAATCAGAAGATGACAAACATCTTGCTTTTGGTTGGGCGAGTATATCAATAGATGAGGCCGGAGAACAGCTTGTAGACTGGCAGGAAGATATGATTGATCCGGAAGAATTAGAAAACGCAGCTTATAATTTCGTGCGATTATACCGAGAAGGAGGAGAGATGCACGAAAGAGGAGACTGTGCAATTTTGGTTGAAAGTGTAGTTTTCACAGAAGAAAAAATGGAAGCCATGGGCATTCCTGTTGGGACTATTCCTGTGGGATGGTGGATTGGTTTTCTTGTCACAGATGAAGATGTGTGGGAGAAGGTCAAGGATGGAACTTACTCTATGTTCTCCATTGAAGGAGAGGCAGAAAGAGTGGAGGTAAAAGAAGATGGGGATTCTGATTGATGTTGGGATTTTCTTTCTTGGAGCGTTTATAGGATTTGTTTTAGCTTGTGTGGTAATCGCTGCAAGAAACGATTGAAAAATGGTAATTCAAGAGGCGGTATTACCGCTTTTTGTTTTATAAAAATAAGCGAAAGGAGGAAAGGAAACTTGGCGACAAAGTTAAAAAATTTACATGTAAAAAAGGTGGATTTCGTTGATGAAGGCGCTAACCAACAAGCCGATATCAAGATTTTCAAGAGGAAGGAACAGAGCGCACCTGTTGTGACGGATCTGTTACAAGATCCTATGAAAGAGCAAAAGAGCCTTTTCAAAAGACTTATGCACTCAATCGGGAAAAGCCTTGGATTTAAAGATGAAGAAATTGACGGCTTTTCGGAATTGTCATCTGAAGGGATTATTCAGAAAGGGAATTCGCAAACTTTTGGAGAAAAGATGACGGAAGTTAAGCGGCAGAAGGTGGCTGATGAAATGTGGAGCATTTGTTATGCCCTTCAGTCCTCGCTGCAGTCGATTCTTTACGATGAAGATCTTGACGGAGCAACAGCACAATCCATGATGGAAGAAAGTGTTTCTGAATTCGATGAGATTATTGCTGATGCAATTAGTAGTTGGTCGGCAGGAAAGGTCAGTGGAATCAAAAAGGATATCGGGAAAACGGATGTTGAATCATTGAAAAAGTTTAGAGACCATCTGAACGAAAATATTGAAAAAGCAGCAAACATTGAGAAAGGAGAAGTTGAGGAGATGCTAAAAATTGACAAGAGTAAAATGTCACCGGAGGAAAGAGTCGCTTACGATGAAATCGTAAAGAAATATGGATTTGAAGAGGAGACTGTTGAGAAATCCTCTACAGTAAAACCGGGAGAGAATGACGACGGAGAAGAAGATCTGGACGATGGAAAGAATGGTAAAAAGACAACAACGAAGAAATCGGCAGCATCAGAAGTGGGAGACGATATTTACAAGGGTCTGCATCCAGCAGTTAAGGCAGAGATTGAAGCTCTTAGAAAATATCGCGAAGATGCGGAAAACAAAGAATTCATGGAAGTTGCAAAGAAATATGAGATTATCGGTAAAAAACCAGAGGAACTGGCGCCTGTTCTGAAAAGTCTTAGAAATGCTGGTGGTACAGCTTATGACGATATGATTTCAACGCTGGATTCCATGGTTGCCATGGCAGATAGTTCCGGTGTATTTTCTGAGATTGGAAAATCTTGCCGCGGATCTGCCGGAATTGTTGCGAAAGGGAAAACGGAGTCACGTGTAGAGTCTATTGCAAAGGGCTACATTGAAAAAGACCCGTCTCTGAGCTACACAGATG
>DXXQ01000011.1 GCA_019416265.1 Clostridiales bacterium
GAAAAAAGGTTATACTTTTTTCTGTTTCATCTAAACAGAAAGGAAAAGTAATGTTTAAAAGAGAGATGATTTCAAAACAGAAGCTTCTGTACAAGAGCGCAATTGCAGGGATTATTTTGGGGATATTTACGCTTCCGGCAGCAGTTAGGGCAGAGGGGCAGAACAGTCTGTCTTCTGTCACAGAGGAGGCTCAGGTGCAGCCGATTTCTGACAGCAGCGGGAAATATCTTATGAAGAGCAATGGTTTTTACTGTCTGAATGCAGACGGAGGAAAGGATACGGCGGAAGCGGTACACTATTTTGATTCCTGTGAAATAAACGGCACTGTATTTGACGGATATTATTACCATGACAAAGATGGAAAATTCAGGGCGGGAAATCCTCAGCTTGTTCATCTGAAGGCTCTTCCGGCAGCAGGTGCGCAGGAGGAAAACGGTGAAGCGCGTATCTTTGACGGATTTTACATGATAAACAATCTGGGAAAGCTTTCGGCAGCCCCGCAGGTGAGATATCTTGATCAGGTGACAGTCGATAATGTGACTTTTGACGGTTATTACTATTTTAATGAATACGGAAGGCTGTCGGAGGATAAGGGAATCCATCATCTGGAAATGAGATGTAATGGAGAGGAGTTTTCAGGCAGTTATTATTTCGGCGGCGACAAGGGCGCACTGCTTCGGGAGGAGACTGTCACAGAGGACGGCTTTGTTGTAGACAGCTCAGGCAGAATCGCGAATCTGGATGAGCTGGGAATGAAGAACCTGAAGCCTCAGCTTGAAAAGATGCTGGAGGAATACGACGGGGAATGGAGCGTCTATGTAAAAGACCTGGAAACAGAGGATTCCATTCTTATCAATGACAGGCAGTTCTACTCCGCAAGTCTGATCAAGGCTTTTGCCATGGCAAAGACATATCAGGATCTGGAGGCGGTAAATGCCAACGAGGCAGCCAGGCTGAAGCTTGCAGACCCGGAGACAGCCAGGGAAAAGGTAGAGGGGCTGCTGTGGAATATGATCACTGTCAGCGACAATGAATCCTTCAACGAACTGGTGCGCCTGCAGACGGACTGCTTTGATTTCAAAGAGGGGGCGGAAGCGGTGAACGAGTATCTGAAGGAGGAGGGGTACACGAAAACCACAGTTCAGCATACCCTCCATCCGGCTTCGTCCAAATCCGAAGGTCTGGGTGAGAGAAATATGACTTCTGCCAGAGACTGCGGTCTGCTTCTTGAGCGGATCTACAAAGGGGAGTGCGTCAATGAGGAGGCATCCAAGGCAATGCTGAATCTTCTTATGAATCAGAATATCACCTGGAAGATCCCTCAGGGGGTTCCGGCCGGAATAGAGGTTGGGAACAAGACAGGGGAAACAGATGAGGATCAGCATGATATTGCCATCGTATATGGAGAAGAGACAGACTATATTTTATGCGTCATGTCAGAAGGTTTTAAAAATCAGGATACTGCAATGGACAATATCAGCAGAATTTCCAGAGTGGTATACAATTATTTAAATCTCTGAATAGAATAATTTTAATGATAAAGGCCTAAAAAAGTTTTTGTAATACCAAAAAATATTTGACACTGGCTGAAAATAGAGCTAAAATAAAAGAAACAATCTACGAAAGGGGTTACGAAAATGAAAGTAGTATACACTGAAAATGCACCGGCAGCAATCGGACCATATTCCCAGGCTATCGTCCTGAACGACATCTTATTTACATCCGGCCAGATTCCGGTAAACCCTGCTACAGGCGAAATTGCAGGGGATACCATCGAGGCACAGGCAGAGCAGGTTATGAAGAACCTGGACGCTGTTCTCAAAGAGGCCGGAACCAGCTTTGAAAACGCTGTGAAGACAACCTGTTTCCTTGCAGATATGGGGGATTTCGCAGCATTTAACGAAGTATATGCAAAATATTTCGTAAATAAGCCGGCTCGTTCCTGTGTTGCAGTAAAAACTCTTCCAAAGAACGTTTTATGTGAAGTGGAAGTCATTGCAGCAATCGAGAAATAATTTTTATCAGACGCCGTATCTCCCGGAGCAGGGATTCCCACAGAGGACCCTGCTTCGGGAGATTTTTGTATTTTCGCCGGAGAAAGAGGAGACGGGGAAGGGAACGGACGGAAATTTTTGGGAAGGATATCGTTTACAGAAGGCGAAGGCGTTCTTGAATTTTGGAAAGATATCATGTATAATACCAAATTATAGTTTAAAATAAAAAATCAGGAGGATACATTAAATGCGAGTCGATACGGACGACTTTCCCCGATCTTGCAGCTGCGGGAAGGAACACTACACAGGAGTCAGGGAAATTTTAATTGAAGCCGGAGCCATAGAGAAGCTGGAAGAGGAAATGCTCAACGGAGATCTGAAGGAATATATTTCTCCTCTGGTGATCTGCGACACAAATACCCATAAAGCCACAGAAGAGATCATGGAAGATATTTATGACAGGTGTCAGGTGCTTGTGCTGGACGCAGAGGGGCTTTTGGCAGACGAGCAGGCGGTTACGATTGTTGAGAATATTATGGAAGACGATATTGATCTGATACTGGCCGTTGGCGGAGGGACCATCCATGATATCAGCCGTTTTGTCGCTCATAAGTATAAAGTACCTTTTATTTCTGTGCCTACCGCAGCAAGCGTGGACGGATTCGTATCTACGGTAGCTGCAATGACCTGGAACGGGATAAAGACCACAGTCCCGGCAGACGCGCCGATGTGCGTCTATGCAGATACCAATATTTTCGCAAACGCGCCCAAGCGTCTTACTGCATCAGGAGCAGCAGATATGCTTGGCAAATATATCTGTCTTGCAGACTGGAAGATTTCCAATGTGCTCACAGGGGAATATTTCTGCAGTGAGATCGCAGAGATGGAGGGAAAAGCGCTCAAGACAGTGAAATCCAGCCTGCGGGCAATTGCCGCAGGGGAGGAGGACGCCTGCGAAAAATTAATGTATGCTCTTATTTTGTCGGGAATCGCAGTGGAGATGACAGGAAACTCCAGACCTGCTTCCTGCGCAGAGCACCATATGGCCCATCTCTGGGAAATGGAAGTGCTCAACGGGCATCTGGACGCTCTTCACGGAGAAATGGTCACCATGGGGGCGGTTCTTGTTCTGAGAGAGTACAAGCGCATAGCAGATGCCATTGGAAGAGGCCGTTGTTATGTGAAGGATTTTCAGCCCAAGGAGGATGAAGAGCTTCTGGAGGAAACCTTCGGCAAAAAAGGTCTTCTTGAGAAAATCAGGAAAGAAAATACGCCGGAGCCTCTTCTGGAGATCCATCCCACAAATCTGGAGAATTGTCTGGATGAGATCAGGGAGATCATCGACAGGCTTCCGGACGAAGATGAATTTGTACATATGCTGGAAAAAGCAGGCTGTAAAAACAGGATTTACGAGATAGGATTGGATAATTCTGTTATAGATTTAAGTCTCCGCCTTGCGCCGTATACGAGAAGAAGACTGAGCCTTCTTCGGGTGAGCAAGATGCTGGAGATCGTAGAAGGAGAAGATGATCGATGATACGAGTAGGAATGGGGTACGATGTACACAGGCTTACAGAAAACAGAGACCTGATTTTAGGCGGAGTGAAAATTCCCTGGGAAAAAGGGCTGCTGGGCCACTCAGATGCAGACGTACTGGTGCACGCAGTGATGGACGCTCTTCTCGGGGCTGCAGCCCTGGGAGATATCGGAAAACATTTTCCGGATACAGATCCTGCATATAAGGGAATCTCCAGTATTCTCCTGCTGGAACATGTGACGGAGCTTCTCAACAGGCATGGGTATGGAATCGGAAATATAGATGCGACGATCATTGCCCAGAAGCCGAAGATGGCGCCTCACATCCCGCAGATGAGAGAAAACATGGCCAGAGCCATGGGGATTGATATTTCAAGACTGAATATTAAGGCAACAACAGAAGAGGGGCTTGGCTTCACAGGAAGAGAAGAGGGAATAGCCTCCCAGGCAATCTGCCTTCTGGAAGAGAAATAGAATTGGAGGATAACGGATATGAAACTTTTTAACACCTTAAGCCGCAGAAAGGAAGAGTTTGTACCTCTTGAAGAGGGAAAGGTTCGGATGTATGTCTGCGGACCGACGGTATATAATCTGATCCATATCGGAAACGCGCGTCCGATGATCGTTTTTGACACTGTGCGCCGTTACATGGAGTATAAAGGATATGAAGTAAATTATGTATCCAACTTTACTGATGTGGATGACAAAATCATCAAAAAAGCAATTGAGGAAGGGGTAAGCGCAGAGGAGGTTTCCCAGCGCTATATTGCGGAATGTAAAAAAGATATGGCTGGAATGAATGTAATGCCTGCAACCACCCATCCCCTTGCAACACAGGAAATCGACGGCATGATCGATATGATCCAGACACTGGTGGACAAGGGCTTTGCCTATCCGGTTGCTGACGGAACCGTTTATTTCCGTGTGAAGAAATTTAAGGAATACGGCAAGCTTTCCCATAAGAATCTGGACGATCTTCAGTCCGGCTTCCGCGCACTCCAGGTATCCGGCGAAGACCAGAAAGAGGATCCGCTGGATTTCGTTCTCTGGAAGCCGAAAAAAGAGGGAGAGCCTGCATGGCCGTCACCCTGGTGCGAGGGACGTCCGGGATGGCATATTGAATGCTCCGTTATGTCAAAGAAATATCTTGGTGAAGAAATCGACATCCATGCCGGCGGGGAAGACCTTGTATTCCCCCATCACGAAAATGAGATCGCTCAGAGCGAATGCTGCAACGGCAAACAGTTTGCAAGATACTGGATGCACAATGCATTCCTGAATATTGATAACCGCAAAATGTCCAAATCTCTCGGAAACTTCCGTACAGTCCGGGAAATCAGCGAACAGTATGACCTTCAGGTGCTGCGTTTCTTTATGCTGAACGCACACTACAGAAGTCCGCTGAACTTCAGCGCAGATCTGATGGAATCCTCCAAGAATGCTCTGGAGCGTATCGTGGATGCAGCCTCCAGTCTCAAGGACAGAAAAGCAGCAGGAGCTGAGACTCTTACAGAAGCGGAACAGGCTCTTGTAACGGAAGCAGCGGGCTTTGAAAAAAAATTCGAGGAAGCCATGGACGATGACTTCAATACAGCAGATGCTCTGGCTGCAATCTTTGAGCTTGTTAAATTTGCAAATACAAATGTGACAGAAGAAAGTTCTTCCGTATTTGCCGGCGCCCTTCTTGATGAGCTTGTGAAGCTCTGCGATGTTCTGGGACTGATCGTGGTGAAGGAAGAAGAGAATCTGGATAAAGAAATCGAAGACCTGATCGCTCAGCGCCAGGAGGCAAGAAAAGCTAAGAATTTTGCCCGGGCAGACGAGATCAGAGACCAGCTTCTTGCCATGGGAATTATTTTAAAAGACACTCGTGAAGGTGTAAAATGGAAACGTGCTTAACAAAGTTTAAAGAGGCGTTTAAACTGGAGGATAGGGATCTTCGAACCTATTCTCCTTTAACGCTGGCATATATCGGGGACGGCGTATATGAGCTTGTCATCCGTACCATCCTTGTCAAAAAGGGAAACTGCCCTGTGAACCAGCTTCACAGGAAGGCGAGCAGTCTTGTGAAAGCGGCAGCCCAGTCCGCAATGATGGAAGTGATCGAGCCGATGCTCACAGAAGAGGAGCACAGCGTTTACAGGAGAGGGAGAAATGCCCATTCTCCTACAATGGCAAAAAATGCTACAATGTCCGATTACCGCAGAGCTACCGGCTTTGAGGCATTGATGGGATATTTGTATTTGAAAGAGGATTTCGACAGGATCACGGAGCTGGTCCGTGCAGGAATCGGAGAGGATAAAATATGACAGAGCAGATTGAAGGCCGCAATGCGGTGCTGGAAGCATTCCGCTCCGGCAAATGTGTAGATAAATTATTCATCCTGGACGGATGCCAGGACGGCCCTGTGCGTACCATTGCCAGGGAGGCCAGAAAAAAGGATACGATCATTAATTATGTGGCAAAGGAGCGTCTGGATCAGTTAAGCGAGACAGGGGCTCATCAGGGTGTGATCGCTCAGGTTGCGGCCTATGAGTACGCAGAGGTTGAGGATATTCTTGCGAAGGCGGAAGAGAAAGGGGAAGCCCCGTTTATTTTCCTTCTGGACAATATCGAGGATCCTCATAACCTGGGAGCGATCATCCGAACTGCAAATCTTGCAGGGGCTCACGGAGTGATCATTCCGAAGAGAAGAGCGGTAGGTCTTACGTCAACGGTTGCAAAGACCTCAGCAGGGGCGCTGAACTATACGCCTGTGGCAAAGGTGACAAACCTTGGCAAGACCATCGATGAACTGAAAGAAAAGGGAATCTGGTTTGTCTGTGCAGATATGGGCGGCGAGACAATGTATGATCTAAATCTTACAGGCCCTATCGGAGTTGTGATCGGAAATGAAGGAGAGGGCGTAAGCCGCCTTATCCGTGAAAAGTGTGATTTCATTGCATCCATTCCGATGAAAGGCGACATTGATTCTCTGAACGCGTCTGTTGCAGCAGGAGTTCTGGGGTATGAGATCGTGCGCCAGAGAATGTCTGCGAAATAGGAACAGCGGCTATTCAGGCGTTTTTGGGCTATAAGAAAGCGTGGATGGACACAGGAAAGAATTGTGCTTGGAAATGGAGACTGTATGAAGCAATACGAAAATATAAGCGACGAAGACCTGATCGTTCGTCTCAGAGGCGGAGAATCAGGGATTTCGGACTATTTAATGGAGAAATATAAGGGACTGGTAAAGCAGAAGGCCAGAGCTATGTTTCTCATAGGCGGTGACAATGACGACCTGATTCAGGAGGGAATGATCGGCCTTTTTAAGGCAGTGCAGGATTATCAGCCGGAAAAAGAGGCTTCTTTTCAAACCTTTGCCAGAATCTGTATTGACCGCCAGATTTACAATGCGATCAAAAGCTCCAACAGGCAGAAGCATCAGCCGCTGAATACCTATATTTCTCTCAGTGCGGAGGACGACGAAAATACCCTGGACGACATCTGGGCCCAGAGTCCGGAAACCATTGTCATTGACCAGGAAAACCGCAGATTTCTGGAGGAGGAAATTTCCAGGAGTCTCAGCTCCATGGAGAAGAAGGTTCTGGAATACTATCTGGAGGGCTGCAGCTACGTGGAGATCAGCCATCTTCTGGACAAATCTCCCAAATCCATCGACAATGCCCTGCAGAGAATCAAAGCAAAGATAAGGGAACAGATATCCTGAAACGAATCATGGACAGGAGGTGTTTACATGGGATTTGATTTTAAACGTGCTTTACGCAGAGCAACTTTTATGGCTATGATGGATGAAGAAAGAGAGAAAGAGAAAGCTATAGACCCATTAGAAGACCCGGACAGATTTTGGCTTGAGAAAGACGGCCTTGATTATGACGAGTTAAACGCAATGGATCCAAAAGAGAGAAACAAGATTCTTGCTGAGTACGGCTATGATCCCGGAGACATTGAGTTTGACAACGAAGATTTTTGATATCGAATTTATGTCTTGTAGAAAACAGTAGACCATGTTATAATAAAAACAGGAACAACCGCCCACAAGGGGTTGACCTCAAAGAGACGACATAGAAAATGCCACCCTAAACCGGTCAAAGTTTATGAGGGTGGTTTTTCTATGCTTTAAAATATCAGTGACAAATCAAGTAAATGAATGTCAGCAGTGATAAAATGAACATGCCAAAAGACATTAAATCTTTGAAATCGAAATGATTATTGTTCATCAGCACCACCCCCATTCTATGTAGAATAGAGGTCAGCCACCCTGTAACACGGTTGTTCCATGACAGTGTAGCATAAACAGTAATGGTTGACAAGTATTAGGAAATTGTTCGAAATATTTTGGGTGAATACCTGTTTTCAGAAAGGTTTTGAGTAACTTTTTGAGTAACTTACTCGTGAAGAATCGCGCAAACCCTTGATTTTACGCAAAAAAATAAAGCTGATGACGGGAATTGAACCCGTGACCCCTTCCTTACCAAGGAAGTGCTCTACCTCTGAGCCACATCAGCTTGTGTCGGTTTACGCCGCTCACAGTTGATTATATTAGCAGATTTATCTGTGGTTGTCAACATCTTTTTTGAAAAAAGTTCTATGAGATTTTCGAAAGGAAAATCATTTCTGCATTTTGAGGATTTTTTCGCAATAGCATCTTTTATTCTGCGGTTATTTATGGTAAAATTAAGAATCTAAAGCTTTGATTTACACCACATTATGGACTGCAGAGCAAGGTGGTGTGGGCGAAGCTGAAGCCAATAGAATAAACCAGGAGGGGTAAAATGGAGAACGAGACAGTTTCTAAACATTTTATTGAGAATATAATCGACAAAGATCTGGCAGAAGGAGTTTATGACACCGTTCATACACGTTTCCCGCCGGAACCAAACGGATATCTTCATATCGGACATGCGAAATCCATTCTTTTAAATTACGGTCTTGCAAAAGAATACAATGGTAAATTCAATATGCGTTTCGACGATACAAATCCGACGAAAGAAAAAGTGGAATTCGTAGAGTCAATTAAAGAGGACATTAAATGGCTGGGCGCTGACTGGGAGGACAGGCTCTTTTTTGCGTCTGATTATTTTGACCAGATGTATGAAGCAGCAGTGAAGCTGATCAAGAAAGGCAAGGCATATGTCTGCGACCTGACACCGGAGGAAATCCGTGAATACAGAGGAACCCTTACAGAACCGGGTAAGGACAGCCCATACAGAAACAGAAGCGTTGAAGAGAATCTGGAGCTTTTTGAGGCGATGAAAGACGGTAAATTTGCAGACGGTGAAAGAGTTCTCCGTGCAAAAATCGATATGGCATCACCGAATATGAACATGCGTGACCCTATTATTTATCGTGTGGCTCATATGACACACCACAATACAGGGGACAAATGGTGCATTTACCCAATGTATGACTTTGCACATCCGATTGAGGATGCGATTGAGGGAATCACTCATTCTATCTGTACTCTGGAATTTGAAGATCACAGACCTCTTTACGACTGGGTAGTAAGAGAACTGGAGTATCCTCATCCTCCGAAGCAGATCGAGTTTGCGAAGCTCTACCTGACCAATGTGGTTACAGGTAAGCGTTATATCAAAAAGCTGGTAGAAGATGGAATCGTAGACGGATGGGATGACCCGCGTCTTGTATCCATTGCAGCGCTGCGCCGCCGTGGATTTACACCGGAATCCATTAAAATGTTTGTAGATCTCTGCGGAGTATCAAAAGCAAACAGCTCTGTAGACTACGCAATGCTTGAGTACTGTATCCGTGAAGATCTGAAGCTGAAGCGTCCTCGCCTTATGGCAGTTCTTGATCCGATCAAACTTGTGATCGATAACTATCCGGAAGGACAGGTGGAATATCTGGAAGCTCCCAATAATATGGAAAATGAAGCTCTCGGAAGCCGCCAGGTTCCGTTTGGCAGAGAACTGTATATCGAGCGTGAAGACTTTATGATCGACCCGCCAAAGAAATATAAGAGAATGTTTGTGGGCACAGAAGTGCGTCTGATGAACGCTTATTTTGTGACCTGTACAGGATATGAGACAGATGAAGACGGAAACGTAACAGTTGTACACTGTACCTATGATCCGGAAACAAAGGGCGGCAACGCACCGGACGGCAGAAAGGTAAAAGGAACCATTCACTGGGTAGAGGTATCCAACGCAGGAAAGGCAGAGGTTCGTCTGTACGAAAATATCGTAGATGAGGAAAAGGGCGTATACAATAAAGAAGACGGTTCTCTCAATGTGAACCCCAACTCTCTTACAAAGGTAACAGGATATGTGGAGCCTGAGCTTATGAAAGCAAAGGGATATGACAGCTATCAGTTTGTAAGAAACGGATTTTTCTGTGCAGATATCCATGATTCCAAAGAAGGAGCACCGGTATTTAACCGTATCGTATCTCTGAAGAGCTCTTTCAAGCTGCCGAAATGATAAGGTAAGCAATATAATTGCAAATAAAGAACAAAAGGAAAACCGGCACCCTGTCATTTTTTGCAGGGTGCGAAAAGTGGAGGGAACAAAATGAAAAAACTTAACGTAGCAAAAAAAGACGCATGTATGGCATGTAAAGCCTGTGAAGTTGCCTGTGCTGAAGCTTTTTATAAAGAGTTCAACACAAACAAATCCTGCATCCAGATCGGCGTAAAAAAAGACGGCGTTACACCGAAGCCAAACGTATGCGTACAGTGCGGTAAATGTGCAGCAGCCTGTCCGGAAGGCGCGATCAAACAGAACGCAAAGGGCGTTTACATGATCGACAAGAAGAAATGTATCGGCTGCGGCAAATGTGTGGAAGCCTGTCCGTTCGGCGTAATGGTTAAAGCAGAAGACAGCGAATATGCAAGCAAATGTATTGCATGCGGTATCTGTGTAAAAGCCTGTCCAATGGATGTTCTTGAGATCAAAGAAGCATAAATAGAAAATTAATAAAGGCTTTCTGTGAAGTTCAGGTATCACAGAAAGCCTTTTCTTTTGTACGGAAATAATTCTGTAAAAACAGAAATTATTTTTCTTCAGTTTCTTCAAAGCCGTCTTCTTCGGCAACAGGCTCTTTCTCCTCAACAGATTCAGTCTCGGCTGTTTCCGTTGTCGGAGCAGCTTCCTCAGCAGAAGTGTCTTCCGCAGGTTCCTCTACAGGAACTTCCTCTTCGGCGGAAGCTTCTTCTGCAGGAATTTCTTCTTTTACTGCATTTTCTTCCTTGGAAGCAACTGCATCCCATGATTCAAAAGCCTCGGAAACCTCTTTTTCTTCCGGTTCCTTTGCAGCCTCAGCGGGAATATCGAAATCTTCCTCAAAATCATCGTCATCTTCGAAATCAAAGTCCTCTTCAAAGGAACGTTTTTTCATAATTACAGCCGCCATAGCGCCTGCTGCTGCCGCTGTGACAGCGCCTAAAGCGACAAGTCCCCAGTATTTATTGATTTTTGCCATAATACCTGACTCCTTTCTGTGTTATCTGAACTCTATTGTAATACTTTTTGACAAAAAAGAAAAGGCCTAACTTTTTTCGATTTCATTTGCGAAATCAGTTGCACCTGTTCCTGATAAAAGTTATACTATATCCGAACAGGATAAAGGAAGTGGACGAAATGAGAAAAATAATACTGGCTTCTGCCTCACCGAGAAGAAGCGAATTGTTGAAAAAAGCAGGTGTGTCATTCTCTGTGATTCCCTCCGGCGGCGAGGAAGTGATCACTGCCCCTGCACCGGAGGGCGCAGTCATGGAGCTGGCGCAGCAAAAAGCCCTGTGGGTTGGAGAGGCTCTGGAGTCTCCGGCAGAGGGAACGCTTGTTATAGGAGCGGATACCGTCGTTGTCTACGAAGATAAAATACTGGGGAAGCCGTCTGACAGGGAAGAGGCCGAAGCAGTTCTTTCCAGACTGCAGGGCAGGGTTCATCAGGTTTATACCGGCGTATCTGTCCTGGAGAGGAAAGAGGGCAGATGGACGGCGCATACCTTCGCAGAGCGCACAGATGTGGAGTTTTACCCTGTATCAAAGGAGGAAATCCGCGCTTACGTTGACACAGGGGAACCTATGGATAAAGCCGGAAGCTACGGAATCCAGGGGCTCTGGGGAGTTTATGTGAAAGGAATCTGCGGAGACTATAATAATGTTGTAGGATTGCCTGTGGCAAGACTTCTACAGGAAATGAAGAAGCTGAATATTGAACTGAGAGGATAAGGAAATGATAAAAGCATGTGTATTTGATCTTGACGGAACCCTGTCCTATACGCTGGATTCCATGGCATATGTGGCCAATGAGGTGCTTCGCAGTCTTGGGCTTGGAACCCTTCCGGTGGAGAATTTTAAATATTACTGTGGAGAAGGCGCCAGCGTTCTGGTGAAGCGGTGTCTGAAAGATGCCGGAGATCCGCAGCTGAAGCTTTTTGAGAAATGCGACCGTCTTTACAGGGAAAAATTTGCGGAGGATCCTCTTTATAAGGTAGTGCCCTATGAAGGAATCACGGAGGTACTCAGAGAACTGAAAAAAGAGGGGATAAAAATTTCTGTCTGCTCCAACAAGCCCCACGAGGCAACAGTCAAGGTAATCGAGAAGCTGTTCGGGGATGAATTCGACATGATCCTTGGACAAAAACCGGAAATCCGCAGAAAGCCCGCACCGGACGGACCTCTTTTTATTGCAGAGCAATTTGGTGTGAAACCGGAGGAATGTCTGTATATCGGTGATACAGGGACGGATATGAATACAGGAAAAGCGGCCGGAATGCTCACAGTAGGCGTACTTTGGGGATATCGTGACAGGAAAGAGCTGGAAGAAAACGGTGCGGATCTCCTTGCGGAGAAACCGGAAGACCTTCTGGAAATTTATCGGAACGAAAATAAAAAATAATAAAATATAAACGGAGGAAGGAAAATGTACACAGAAGAATGTATTATGACTTTTTTGAAAAATCAGGGACAGCTCTTTGACGAGCCTGTTGCGGAATCCTATGAGGAGGCGGAAGCGTTTCTGGAGGATTGTATGGCTGTTGTAGTGGACAGCTTAAAAGAGGTAAAAGAATACCTGGAAGAAATGGGGGCAGATGTAGACGGAATGTCCCTGGAGGAACTGGAAGAGGCAAGCGAGGTTTTCGCACTTCCGGACGGAACATATCTTATTGTAGAAGGCTGAAAAGTACAGTCTGGAGAAAAGTCGTGAGAGAGCGGCTTTTTTTCATTTTCTGCGTTTTTTCAGGAACAAAAAAACGGTAAACTGCAGATTACATTTCAAAAAGAACATAGGATATAATAAAGACAGGATAAAAACTCCACTTGTTATATTTATAAAAATACGTTACAATAATTAATAGATCTGTAACAGAAAAGGAGGATGGCATATGGAGAAAAAAAGAAGACTGCTCGCAGTCATCATGACTGTCATTATGGTGATCACCATGCTCCCGTCTATGGTCTTTGCGACACCTTCGGGAGAAATGGGAGGTAAGCTGAAGGTATACGGCTATCCGGTTGTTGGAACAACTCTGAAAGCCGACTTTGGCAAAGCAACACCGGAGGGAATCACAGACGGAGATGTGAGCTTTAAATGGTCAAGAAAGATCAGCGAGGAAGAATTAAAAGAAATAGGAACTGAGAAAGAATACAAGGTTACGGAAGAAGACCTGGGATATAAGCTTGTGCTTGAGGTTACCGGAAAAGAAGAGCTTGGTCTCACCGGAAGCCTGAAAGCAGTTACCCCTGAGGTAACAGCAACAGAGCAGGAGGCACAGGCCCTGGTGGAAGCGGAAACAGCTGAGAAAGGAGAATCCGTAATCACTCCTTCAGCAGAAGGCACGGCAGTGGACAGTGTGGAAGTAGAAGAAGTCCCTGAAGAAGAATGGGAAGAAGAGGAACTCCAGGAAGGAGAACTTCAGACAGAAGAAACTCCTGAGGAGAATACCCAGCCTTATGAGGAAGAAGTGGAAGGCGAACTCCAGGAAGACAGCGGCGAGGGTATAGACGGCGAAGAACTGGATGTTACCATCAGCGAAGAGCTTGACGGCGACGGATCCGGAGAGTCACAGGAGCCTGCTTATCAGGTGGAGGCTGTGACAGGAACTGAGGACGGAACAGTGAATCTCGGAACAGTAACTTCAGGAGAGGAAAGCGACAGCTTTGCAGTCCTCAGCATCAAAAATACAGGAACAGGCGTCCTTAACTTCCAGTCTATCGCACCGGAACACGTTATGGCAATGGATATTGAAGAGCCCCTTCAGCCGGGAAGTGAGATTCAGGTATGGGTTCAGCCAAGAGAAGGACTGGAAGCCGGAGAATATCTGGATACAGTCACCTATAAAACCGAAGAAGGCGCTGAGACATCTTTCCAGGTTCAGATGACAATTGCCCCGAAGGAAGCGCCTGTTTACGGACTTACTGCAGATATGGATGCAGTGACCTTCGAGGATCTTGAAGAGGGATATCAGGAAGCCGGAAGCTGGACAGTGACTCTTACCAACTCCGGGGAAGATAAACTGACCCTGAAGGTTCCGCAGTCAGAGAACTTTGAGATTAACCGGATTCTTGTAGAAGGCACGGAGGAAAGCCTTATCCTTGAGAAGGGCGCGCAGGCGTCTTTCGAAATCAAGCCAAGAACCGGACTTACAGAAGGATACTATCAGGAAACTCTGACATTCGGCATTGAAGAAAGCGCGGATGTTACCAGAAATATAAACGCAGACGTAACAATTAAAAAAGCACAGACAGAAAAGACAGAGATCTCTCTGAATCCGGAATCCATCAGTTTTGATTCTCTGAAAGAGGGATACGAAAATACAGAACCTGTCACAGTTACAGTGACAAATAGCGGAAATGTAACAGTTGCTCTTGCACAGCCCGTTGCAGAGTACTTTGATCTGGGAGCAATCTCTGCAGAGGAGCTGGCTCCGGGAGAATCCGCATCCTTTACGGCAGTTCCGGCAGCGGGACTTGCAGCAGGAGAATATCAGGAGAAAATCCAGATTTTCAGAAAAGACGATACAGAAAAGCCTCTTGCAGAGCTTCCGGCTGCGATCAAAGTAGCTCAGAAAGAAGTTCACAAGCTTACTGTTTCTCCGTCAGTCCTTGACTTCGGCGAAGTGGAAAAAGGCTACAAATCACCGGAAAAGCAGGTGATCACTCTCACTAACGAGGGAAATACCCAGGTTACTGTAGAAAAACCGGAGAGCGATTACTTCCGAATTGGAAATCTCTCAAAGGATACACTTGAGCCGGGTGAGACATGCACAATTGCAATCCGTCCGAAGGAAGGGCTGGATGTTAGCACATACGTTGAGACAATCTTCGTTCCCAACAGCGCAAGCTCAGATGTAAGCGTAGATGTGGAATTTACCGTAAACGCAGCGGCAGTGGAGCTTCTGGAGGTTCAGAAGCCGTCTGCAGTGAAGGATGTAAAGAACGGCGCAGAGAAATCTGTAAAAGGTCTGGGAATTCCTACCAGCGTCACGATCGACACAACAGAAGGCAAAATGAAAGCGAAAGTGAAATGGAATGTGGAAGACTGTGCGTATGACCGCTCCGTAAAGGAGGCTCAGAGCTTTACCGTAAAAGGAAAAGTAGTTCTTCCTGAGGGTGTTTCCAACCCCAATGAAGTAAGCCTTTCCACTTCTGTGAAGGTATCTGTAAAAGCGGCTTATGTGCCGAAGGTTGCAGATCCATCCAACAATAAGATTACGGGAATGTCTTCTGACGGATACACAACACAGTCCAAGATTTCCTTTGAAGCAGTGGGAGCAGGTATGGAAAATACCAGCCCAAGAGCAGGAGATGTCCGTTATGAACCTCTGAAATGGAAGGTTATCAACACAAACAGCTGGCAGGGAGCTCCTTATACTGCAACTTTCGGTATCACGAAAGCCGGAAATTACACGTTAAAGGTTCTCTTTGAACGTCAGAAATATGACGGCAGCGACTGGGTAGCAGAAGGAGAAAACGATACCAAACAGGTTAATTTCTCGATTGCTCAGGGGCAAAATGTAACGCCTACTCCATCTGCACAGCAGAAGAATCCGGATAAGAAATCTGCTGTAGAGACCGGAGATACAACGGCGATCATGCCGTTTGTGATCATTCTGATCGTTGCGGTGCTCTGCATTGCAGGTGTAGTTATCTACAAGAAGAAAAAGAAATAAAAAAGAATAAGGAACTAAGTTTCTGCCGCCCTCTTCGGAGGGCGGTTTTCTTTAGTTCTCAGGAAGTTTGATAGGATTTTTTTAAGAGAATCCGAGTTGTTAGCACTCTTTTGAAATGAGTGCTAGATTTTCCTTGACTTTTTGAGACAATGGTATTACTATATGTGATATGAAAAAGAGAAAAACGACTGAGACCATATAAAATAAGGTCCGGAAGAATAAAAATAAAAGGAGTGTGGGCAGCATGGCTGTAAAACATGGAAACTTATCAATCAACAGTGACAACATTTTTCCGATTATCAAAAAGTGGTTATATTCCGACCATGATATTTTCGTAAGAGAGCTGGTATCCAACGGATGTGATGCGATCACGAAATTAAAAAAGCTGGAGGTTATGGGAGAATATAATTTCCCTGACGATTATAAGGCGAAAATTGAGGTTGTAGTAAATCCGGAAAAGAAAACGCTGAAATTCATTGATAACGGTATCGGTATGACAGCGGACGAGGTAGAAGAATACATTACTCAGATCGCTTTCTCCGGCGCAACTCAGTTCCTTGAGAAATATAAGGATAAAACAACCGAAGATCAGATGATCGGACACTTCGGACTTGGTTTTTATTCTGCATTTATGGTAGCGGATGAGGTTCATATCGACACACTTTCCTATACAGAGGGAGCAACTCCTGTACATTGGACCTGTGACGGCGGAACAGAGTATGATATTCAGGATGGAAATAAGACAACAGTAGGTACGGAGATTACACTTTTCCTCAACGAGGAGAGTCTGGAATTTGCCAATGAATATCGTATGCGTGAGGTTCTTGAGAAATACTGTTCCTTCATGCCTGTTAACATTTACCTCTCCAAAGAGAATGCACCTCAGGAATACGAGACCATCGATGAGGCGGATTTAAAAGAAGATGACGTTGTTGTGGAAAGAATCCATGAGGATGCCAAAACAGAGGAAAAAGAAAATGAAAACGGAGAAAAAGAAATCGTAGAGGTTTCTCCGGCCAAAGATAAGGTGAAGATCAACAAACGTCCTGTTTCCTTAAGCGATACACATCCGCTGTGGATGAAACATCCAAATGAGTGTACAGACGAGGAATATAAGGAGTTCTACCGCAAGGTATTTATGGACTACAAGGAGCCGTTATTCTGGATCCACCTGAATATGGATTATCCGTTTAACTTAAAAGGTATCCTGTACTTCCCGAAAATCAATACAGAGTATGATTCCATTGAGGGAACCATCAAGCTGTACAATAACCAGGTATTTATCGCAGACAACATTAAAGAAGTGATCCCGGAATTCCTCCTTCTTTTGAAAGGTGTGATCGACTGTCCGGATCTTCCGCTGAATGTTTCCAGAAGCGCGCTGCAGAATGATGGATTTGTCCAGAAGATTTCCGAATATATTTCCAAGAAAGTAGCGGATAAGCTTACGGGAATGTGCAAGACAGACCGTGAGTCCTACGAGAAATACTGGGATGATATCAGTCCGTTCATTAAATTCGGCTGCATCAAGGATACGAAATTTGCGGATAAGATCAGCGATTACGTTCTTTTCAAAAACCTGGACGGCAAATATCTCACCCTGAAAGACTGCATCGAAGCAAATAAGAAAGAAACCGAAGAGGTCAAAGAGGAAACAGCAGAAGAAACAAAAGAAGAGGCCGGAGAGGAAAAGAAAGAAGAGCAGAAAGAACCGGAAAAAACAACTATCTTCTATGTGACAGACGAGGTTCAGCAGAGCCAGTACATCAATATGTTCAAGGAAGCCGGAAAGGATGCCGTGATCCTGAAACACAATATTGACAATCCGTTTATTTCTCATCTGGAACAGAGAAATCAGGAAGTACAGTTCAAGAGAATTGACGCAGATCTTTCCGAAGAAATGAAGGCAGAGGGAGCAGCCGACGAAGAGACAGCTAAAACTCTGACAGAACTGTTCCGCAAGACTCTCGGCAGGGAAAACCTGGAAGTAAAGGTGGAAAACCTGAAAAATGAGAGCATTTCCGCAATGATGACTCTTTCTGAAGAAAGCCGCCGTATGCAGGATATGATGAAGATGTACAATATGTACGGAATGGATCCGAATATGTTCGGAGGACAGGAGACACTGGTTCTTAACGCAAATCATTCTCTTGTAAAATATCTTGCGGAAAACAAAGAATCTGACAAAGCTCCGGTCATCTGCGAACAGCTTTATGACCTGGCTATGTTAAGCCACAAACAGCTTTCTCCGGAAGCAATGACAAAATTTGTTCAGAGAAGCAACGAAATCCTTCTTATGCTGACGAAATAAGAGGAAGAAACAATAAAAAAGGTTACTGTTCACTTTGTTCACAGTAACTAAAAAAGCTCCTGTGTATACACTGCAGGAGCTTTTTCTTGCTTATGCAAAAGAACTCTGCTATAATAATCCCAATGTGTGCACAGGCACACAAAAACAGAAATGATGAAATAAGAAAGAATCGGTGATGGAATGGGAAAAAGCAGAGCGCAGAAGCGCCGGGCGAAATCTTTTCATATAAAGGCACTGTTGGGACAGAAGAGTGATTATTATGACTATAATCTGGTGGCTGTCATCGTGCTTTTGACCTGCTTCGGTCTGGTTATGCTGTATAGTACAAGCGCCTATATGGCGGAAATCGACTGGGGCGATGATATGCACTACTTTAAGAAACAGGCGGTGATCAGTGTTGCCTGTATCATAGTGGCGCTGGTAATTTCCAAAATAGATTATCATATTCTGAGCTACTTTACCACCTTTCTCTATGTAGCCTCGATCATACTGATGGTTTTGGTAAAAACGCCTCTGGGAAGTTCGGCCAATGGAGCCCAGAGATGGCTGGAAATCGGACCCATCCGCTTTCAGCCTTCAGAGATAGCGAAGATTGCGGTCATTGTGTGTCTTCCCTATATGATCGTGCAGATGGGAAAACAGATAAAAACATTAAAAGCCTGTATGGTACTTGGAAGCATCGGGGGGCTCCTTGCTCTTGTAGCTCATGTTTTTACAGATAACTTAAGTACCGCAATCATTATCTTCTGTATTACGGCGGGATTGATTTTTGTGGCCCATCCGGATTTAAAGGTCTTTATCATTATCCTTCTGGTTGTGCTGGCGCTTATTGCAGGCGGAGTCTTTTTTCTCAATGCAACCGTAGACCCTGCCACAAATGATAACTTCCGTATCCGTCGTATTCTGGTGTGGCTGCACCCGGAAGCTTACGCGGACAGCTATGGATATCAGACTCTCCAGGCGCTTTACGCCATTGGATCGGGAGGGCTTTTTGGAAGAGGCCTGGGAAACAGCATCCAGAAGCTTGGAAGCGTACCTGAGGCACAGAATGATATGATCTTTTCCATTATATTGGAAGAACTGGGGATTTTCGGAGGAATTATTGTACTACTCCTGTATGGATATCTGCTGTACAGACTTTTCTTCATTGCCCAGAATGCACCGGATATGTTTGGTTCCCTGATGGTCAGCGGAATTTTTATCCATATAGCATTGCAGGTTATTTTAAATGTGGCGGTAGTGGTAAATCTTCTGCCAAATACCGGTGTAACGCTGCCGTTCATCAGCTACGGAGGCACATCCGTCCTCTTCCTGATGTCGGAGATGGGACTTGCCCTGAGTGTGGCGCGGAAAATCAAGTTTGAGGAACCGGAACAGATCCTGTAATGAAAAATGTGAAAAAAATCTCTTGACAAACAGGGGCGGAGCATATATACTTTGGACATCAAAGTAATTGCGCAAGATTAAGATACTTGATAAAAGGAGAAAATGAAATGTTAGAGAAAATGAGCGAAATGATCGCAGAACAGTTAAGCTGTGACGCAGCAACAATCACACTTGAAACTTCCTTCAAGGATGACCTTGGAGCAGACTCTCTCGATTTATTTGAGCTTGTAATGGCTCTGGAAGATGAGTACGGAGTTGAGATTCCGGCTGAAGAGCTTACAGAACTTACAACAGTTGGCGCTGTTATCGATTATCTGAAAAATAAAGGCATCGACGCATAAGTGATGCTTAAGGAAGAAATCTCCTTGAAACCCTGAGCGGGTTTCGGGGAGATACATTTTTAAACAATTACTTTGCGAATCAAAATGTTTTAAAGCTAAATAATTTTAAGATAAAAATATAAAGTATAAAATGGATGGATCAATGAATCCGGAAAGGCGAGGACCGATTTATGAGCAAGACTGCATTTATTTTTCCGGGACAGGGCGCCCAGTATGTGGGGATGGCGAAGGATTTTTATGAACAGATCCCTGTTTCCAGAAAAGTAATCGACAAGGCGTCTCAGGCCACAGGAATTGACATTCCGGCGCTTTGCTTTCAGGCAAACGAAAAAATAAATATTACGGAATATACACAGATCGCCATGCTTGCGGCAGAGGCGGCAATGCTTCGCGCGCTGGAGGAGAGAGGGGTACGTTCCCAGGTGAATGCAGGCTTAAGCCTTGGGGAATACGGAGCCTTGCTGGCATCCGGCGTTATGAGTGAGGAGGATGCTTTCGCGGCTGTACGAAGAAGAGGAATTCTGATGCAGGAGGCAGTTCCCACAGGCGGAGTCATGGCTGCAGTCCTGGGAGCAGAGGCGGCTCTCATAGAGGAAATCTGTGAAAAAACAGAGGGGATTGTTTCCGTTGCCAATTATAACTGCCCCGGACAGATTGTGATCACCGGAGAGAAGGAAGCAGTGGAAAGAGCCGGGGAGTCCTTAAAGGAAGCCGGAGCAAGAAGAATCATTCCGTTAAACGTAAGCGGGCCGTTTCATTCCGGGATGCTGGAAGGAGCGGGAGAGAAACTGGGAGAAGCTCTGGCAGAGGTGAAGCTTCATGAGTTTACAGTTCCTTATGTGACAAATGTTACGGCACAATATGTAACAGAGACATCGGAAGTGAAAGAGCTTCTGGTAAAACAGGTTTCTTCTCCGGTGCGCTGGCAGCAGTGTGTGGAAAGAATGCTGGCAGACGGAGTGGATACGTTTATAGAAATCGGGCCGGGAAAAACGCTGGCAGGATTTATGAGAAAAATTGACAGGAAAGCGAAAGTCCTGAACGTGGAAAAAGTGGAAGATTTGGAAAAAGCAGTAAAGGAGTGCCTTTAAATGTTAGAAAATAAAATAGCCCTTGTCACAGGGGCAAGCCGGGGAATCGGCCGTGAAATAGCAATTACTCTTGCAAAAGAAGGAGCCTCTGTGATCCTTAACTATAACGGTTCACAGGATCGGGCGGAGGAAGTAAAAAACAGGATTGAGTCAGAAGGGGGAAAAGCCTTCCTTTATCCATGCGATGTCAGTGATTTCCAAAGCTGCGAAAAAATGGCAAAAGAAGTCGTTAAAACCTTCGGGAGACTGGATATTCTGGTAAACAATGCGGGAATTACCAGGGACAACCTGATCATGAAGATGAAAGAGGAAGATTTTGACGCAGTGCTCAATGTCAATTTAAAAGGAACCTTCAATACGATCCGCCACTTTTCCAGACAGATGCTGAAGCAGAGAAAGGGAAAAATCATCAACATCTCTTCGGTTTCCGGTATTCTGGGAAATGCGGGACAGGCAAATTATGCAGCTTCAAAGGCCGGGGTGATCGGACTTACGAAAACCATGGCAAGAGAGCTTTGCAGCCGGGGAATCACCGTGAACGCCGTTGCCCCTGGTTTTGTAGATACAGAAATGACGGAGGTTCTCTCAGAGGATGTGAAAGAGGCGGCATGTAAACAGATCCCTCTGGGAAGATTCGGGAAACCCTGGGAAATTGCAGCCATGGTTGCGTTTCTGGCATCTGAAAAAGCGGATTATATCACAGGGCAGGTCATCAGCGTAGACGGCGGGATGAACATATAGGAGGTTTTTATGCGCAGAGTAGTGATCACAGGAATGGGGGCAGTGACCCCGATTGGTTTAAATGTAGAAGAATTCTGGAACAACGTAAAGAAAGGGGAAACCGGTTTTGGGGAGATTTCCTACTTCGATACAACGGATTTTAAGGCACATCTTGCAGCGGAGGTAAAAGGCTTCCAGGCAAAAGATTTCATGGATTTCAAGGCTGCCAGACGTATGGCTCCCTTCTGTCAGTTTGCAGTTGCAGCGGCAAAAGAGGCTATGAAGGAGTCCGGTCTTGATATGGAAAAGGAGGATGCTTTCCGTGTGGGCTGCAGCCTGGGAAGCGGAATCGGAAGCCTTCAGGTTGTGGAAACTGCCTATCAAACGCTGATGGAAAAGGGACCGAACCGGATCAATCCTCTTCTCGTTCCTCTGATGATCTCAAATATGGCGGCAGGAAATGTTTCCATCCAGCTTGGACTTAGAGGAAAAAATATCAATGTAGTGACAGCCTGTGCAACGGGAACCCACTCCATTGGAGAGGCTTTTAGAAGTATTCAGTGCGGAGATGCAGACGTTATGTTTGCAGGAGGCACAGAGGCTGCGATCACTCCCATCGGACTGGGAGGCTTTGCGGCTCTTACTGCTCTTTCCACATCCACAGATCCCAAAAGATGTTCAGTACCCTTTGACAAGGAGAGAGACGGCTTTGTCATGGGCGAGGGTGCAGGGGTTCTTGTTCTGGAGGAACTGGAGCATGCAAAGGCGCGAGGGGCAAAAATTCTTGCTGAGGTAGCAGGATACGGGGCAACAGCGGATGCCTATCACATCACTTCCCCGATAGAAGACGGTTCCGGAGCTGCAAGAGCCATGGAGGAAGCGATAAAAGAAGCGGGGATTTCCACAGAGGATGTCTGGTATATCAACGCACACGGAACCAGCACACATCACAATGATCTTTTTGAGACAAAGGCGATCAAAACCGTATTTGGGGAACATGCCGGAGAGATGAAGATCAATTCCACCAAATCCATGATCGGACATCTTCTGGGAGCTGCCGGGGCAGTGGAAGCCATTGTCTGTGTAAAAGAGCTCCAGGAGGGCTTTATCCATGAAACCGTGGGCTATCAGGTACCGGATGAGGAATGCGATCTTGACTATGTGACAGAGGGACCTGTGGAGATGGAGCTTCAGTATGCATTGAGCAATTCCCTTGGATTCGGCGGTCATAATGCATCGATCCTTTTGAAAAAATATGCAGAATAAATAAGTGACATCTGTAATAGGAGAAGAAAAATGGAATTTGGGCAGATTATTGATCTTATAAAGGCAGTCAGTGATTCCAATCTGACAGAGTTCGAGATCCAGGACGGAGAGACAAAAATCTCCATGGGAACAAATAAAGAGACAAAGCAGGTCACAGTGGCGGCGCCTCTGACACAGCCTCAGCCTGCAGCAGTGCAGACCGCTGCTGTGCAGAGGGAAGAAAGTGAAGAGGAAGAGAAAACAGGAAACCTTGTGAAATCACCGCTGGTTGGAACTTTTTATCAGTCTGCCTCCCCGGAGAGCGAGCCTTTTGTCCGGGAAGGAGACACGGTAAAAAAAGGTCAGGTTCTGGGAATCGTGGAGGCAATGAAGCTGATGAACGAGATTGAATCGGAATATGACGGAAGGGTAAAAGAGATTCTTGTAAAAAACGAACAGATGGTGGAATTTGGCCAGCCCATGTTCGTGATCGAGTAAAGGAGGTATACCGATATGAAGCTGTCAACAAAAGAAATTATGGAGATCATCCCTCACAGACAGCCATTTCTGCTGATTGATACGATTGAGGAGCTGGAGCCCGGGGTACGGGCAGTAGGACGCAAATGCGTGACTTATAATGAACCGTTTTTCGGCGGACATTTTCCCCAGGAGCCGGTGATGCCGGGAGTCCTTATTGTGGAGGCTCTTGCACAGACCGGAGCAGTGGCTATTTTAAGCAAGCCGGAGAACAGGGGAAAAATTGCCTATTTCGGCGCGATCAACAACGCCAAGTTTAAAACAAAGGTCGTTCCGGGAGACGTACTTTCCCTGGAGGTTGAAATCATCAAAGAAAAAGGCCCCATTGGCGTGGGCAGGGCAAAGGCGGTAAATCAGGACGGAAAGACAGCGGTTCTGGCAGAGCTTACCTTTGCTGTGGGAGCATAAGGGATGTTCAGTAAGATTTTGATCGCAAACAGGGGAGAGATTGCCGTTCGTATCATTCGTGCCTGCAGAGAAATGGGAATCCGCACAGTTGCGGTTTACTCTGAGGCAGACAGAGATGCGCTTCATACACAGCTTGCCGACGAGGCAGTCTGTATCGGCAGAGCGCCTTCATCAGACAGCTACCTGAATATGGAACGGATTTTAAGCGCCACAGTTGCCACGAAGGCACAGGCAATCCATCCGGGATTTGGATTTCTTTCCGAAAACAGCCGCTTCGTGGAAATGTGCCGGAAATGTAATGTGGCCTTTATCGGCCCTTCGGCGGAAGTGATCTCCAGAATGGGGAATAAATCTCAGGCAAAAAATACCATGCGTCAGGCCGGGGTACCGGTGGTACCCGGAACAGAGGAGCCTGTTTTTACTGTGGAGGAAGCAA
This sequence comes from Clostridiales bacterium, assembly GCA_019416265.1. Lineage (GTDB taxonomy): Bacteria > Bacillota > Clostridia > Lachnospirales > Lachnospiraceae > Blautia_A. Next base: position 24,142 of record DXXQ01000011.1, read on the forward strand.
AAAAAGCGGCTCGGCAGATCGGATATCCGATTATGATCAAGGCTTCTTCCGGGGGCGGAGGAAAAGGAATGCGTGTGGCTGCAAATGAGGAAGAATTTGAGAAGCTTTTCGGCACTGCACAGCAGGAATCTATCCGTTCCTTTGCTGACGATACCATGTATCTGGAAAGATTCGTGGAGTGCCCCAGACATGTGGAGGTACAGGTGGTTGCTGACAAATTCGGAAATGTGGTGCATCTGGGAGAGCGTGACTGCTCCATTCAGAGGCGCCATCAGAAAATGATCGAGGAATCGCCCTGTGTGGCTCTTTCGGAGGAGCTCCGCAAAAAAATGGGAGACACTGCAGTCAGGGCTGCAAAAGCAGTGGGTTATGAGAGCGCGGGAACCATAGAGTTTCTTCTGGATAAATCAGGTGAGTTTTATTTTATGGAGATGAACACAAGAATTCAGGTGGAACATCCTGTTTCCGAGTTTGTCTCAGGAGTGGATCTGATCAAAGAACAGATCCGAGTGGCAGCAGGGGAGCCTCTGAGTGTTTCCCAGGAGGATATTACGCTTCGGGGACATGCCATTGAGTGCAGGATCAACGCGGAAGATCCGTCGCGTCATTTCATGCCCTGTCCGGGGACAGTCACCAATCTTCACCTGCCCGGTGGAAACGGTGTGCGTATGGATACGGCAGTCTTTAACGGATACACCATTCCTCCAAACTATGATTCCATGATCGTGAAAGTCATAGTTTATGACCGCGACCGTCAAAGTGCCATCAAAAAAATGGTGAGCACTCTGGGAGAGGTGGTTATTGAAGGAGTGAAGACAAATATTGACTTTTTGTATGAGCTTTTAAATAACCCTGATTTTCAGGAGGGAAACATTACCACCGGGTTTATCCCGGAGCATTATCCGGATTTATAAATTCAGACAGACGGCGAAGAACACGCCGTTTAAAATAGGAGTACAGAAATGGCAGACTTGAGAAATTTTTTTAAAAAAACAGCGCCGAAAGAAGAGACGGAAGCCATCCCTTCCGTACCGGAGGGCTTATGGGTGAAATGCCCGAAATGCGGGGATACGGTTTATAAGGAGGACGTTCGCAATCACGCCTACGTCTGCCCGAAATGCGGCGGATATTTCAGGATTAAGGCAAAGACAAGGATCCGTTCCCTGGCAGACGAGGGTTCTTTCCGGGAATGGTTCGCCGGAATTGAAGCCGGCAATCCCCTGGAGTATCCGGGCTATCCTGAAAAGCTCGGGGAGCTGAAGGAAAAGACACATCTTGACGAAGCCATTCTGATAGGGGAGGCTGCCATAGGCGGAATGGCGGCAGTCCTTGGAGTGATGGATGCCAGATTTATGATGGCAAGCATGGGCTATGCTGTGGGAGAAAAGATCACCAGAGCCTTTGAGGAGGCGACCAGACGTAAACTGCCGGTGATCCTGTTCTGCTGTTCCGGAGGAGCCAGAATGCAGGAGGGAATGGTTTCTCTGATGCAGATGGCGAAAACTGCGGCGGCGATCAAACGCCATTCCAAAGCAGGACTTCCCTATTTTTCCATTCTCACAGATCCAACAACAGGAGGAGTGACTGCTAGCTTTGCCATGCTGGGAGATCTGATCCTTGCAGAGCCGGGAGCCCTGATAGGCTTCGCTGGTCCCCGGGTGATTGCCCAGACCATCGGACAAAAGCTTCCGGAAGGCTTTCAGAGGCCGGAGTTTCTGGTGGAGCACGGGATTATCGACGGGATCGTGCCAAGGGAAGATATGAAAAAAACATTGACCTGGCTTTTGAAAATGCACAGCTTCAAAGAAGGATACGGAAGATTTCCTCTGGAAAAGCAGGCAAGAGAGATTGAAACCTTCGGCAAAAAGAAAAGGGCGAAAAAGACAGGGGAGCTGTCTGCCTGGGAGAGGGTACAGATTGCAAGAAGCAGCCGCCGTCCCACTGCGCTTTCCTATATTCATGAGATTTTTGACGATTTTATGGAGCTTCACGGGGACAGAGCTTTCCGCGATGACGGAGCGGTTGTCGGCGGCCTTGCATCTCTGGACGGCCAGCCGGTGACGGTGATCGGTATTCAAAAAGGGAGATCTACAAAGGAAAATATCAGCAGGAACTTCGGTATGCCCTCTCCGGAAGGATACCGCAAGGCCCTCCGTCTTATGAAACAGGCGGAAAAATTCGGAAGAGCGGTCATTGCCTTTGTGGATACACCGGGCGCCTTTTGCGGACTGGAAGCAGAGGAACGCGGACAGGGAGAAGCCATTGCCAGAAACCTTATGGAAATGTCAGATCTGGAGGTTCCTGTTCTCTCTGTTGTCATCGGAGAGGGAGGAAGCGGAGGCGCCCTTGCCCTTGCTGTGGGAAACGAGGTCTGGATGATGGAAAACGCAACCTACACCATTCTTTCTCCCGAGGGATTTGCGTCGATTTTGTGGAAAGACAGCAGGAAGGCGCCGGAGGCTGCAGAGGTAATGAAGGTGACCGCTGCCCAGCTGAAGGAAATGGGAATGATCGAGAGGATCATTCCTGAGGAGATCCCCGCAGAGGAGGGAAATCTGGATGAGATTTCCGAATATATGAAAATCTGCATGAAGAAGTTTCTGAGACAGTTTGAAAATGAAAGCGGCGAAGAAATCGCAGCCGGAAAATACGCCAGATTCAGAGGTCTGTAAATCGAAGCCCCGCCTGAGTGCGGGGCTTAAACTATGTAAAAATTCTATAGACATACAGGGGGAATTGGGTATATAATACTGAACTGTGGGTACATGGATACCTGCGTTTTTATAGTAAAATAGAAGAATACCTGCCGAAGGGAAGCTGACGGCAGATAAAGTATAGGAGATAAGTCATGAGTAAACTGAGAACAAGATTTGCCCCAAGTCCAACAGGAAGAATGCATGTAGGTAATTTAAGAACCGCTTTGTATGCATATCTGATCACCAAGCATGAGGGAGGAGATTTCATTCTCCGTATTGAGGATACAGACCAGCAGCGTTATGTGGAGGGAGCGGTAGACATTATCAACCGCACAATGGAAAAGACAGGCCTTCTTCACGACGAAGGACCGGATAAAGATAAAGGTTTTGGCCCATATGTTCAGAGCGAGCGCCAGGCAGCAGGAATCTACCTGAAGTACGCAAAGCAGCTCATTGAGCAGGGAGATGCCTATTACTGTTTCTGTAAGGGAGAAGAACTGGAGAGCATGAAGCGCGTAGTAGCCGGAAAAGAGATTTCCATCTATGACAAGCGCTGCCTTCATCTGCCGAAAGAAGAGGTGGAGAGACGTCTTGCGGCAGGCGAGTCCTATGTTATCCGTTTCAACATGCCTACAGAAGGCACAACCACCTTCCATGATGTGATTTACGGTGATATCACAGTAAACAATGAGGAAATGGAAGACCTGATCCTGATTAAATCTGACGGATATCCGACTTATAACTTTGCAAATGTAATTGATGACCATTTAATGCAGATCACCCATGTGGTAAGAGGGAATGAATACCTTTCCTCCTCTCCGAAATACAACCGTATTTATGAAGCCTTCGGATGGGAAGTGCCGGTATATGTACACTGTCCTCTGATCACAGACGAGACACACCAGAAGCTTTCCAAGCGTTCCGGACACTCCTCCTTTGAGGATCTTCTGGAGCAGGGCTTTGTTTCCGAAGCCATCATCAACTATGTGGCTCTTCTCGGATGGAGTCCTTCTGACAACAGAGAGATCTTCAGCCTTCAGGAGCTGGTAGAGGCATTTGATTATCGTCATATCAATAAATCCCCGGCTGTTTTTGACATCGCGAAGCTGCGTTGGATGAACGGGGAATATATCAAGGCAATGGATCCTGACGTATTCTTTGAAAAAGCGCTTCCATACATGAAAGAAGTGCTTAAGAAGGATTACGATTTCAAAAAAATCGCAGGAATGGTTCAGACAAGAATCGAGACCTTCCCGGATATCCCGGCTCTCATTGACTTCTTCGAGGAAGTGCCGGAATATGACAGCGCAATGTACTGTCACAAAAAAATGAAAACAAATGAAGAAACCTCTCTTGCAGTATTAAAAGAGGTACTTCCTGTTCTGGAAGCACAGGAAGACTACAGAAACGATCCGTTATTCGAAGCATTAAGCGCCTTTGTCAAAGAGCACGGCTATAAGAACGGATTTGTAATGTGGCCGCTTCGTACTGCTGTTTCCGGCAAACAGATGACACCTGCCGGAGCAACAGAGATTATGGAGATCATCGGTAAGGACGAGACAATCAAACGAGTGAAGGCGGCAATCGAAAAATTAAGCTGAAAAAAAATATGAAAAGAAACCCATCTCAAATAAGGGCGATCGCTCACCTGTCAGGACCTATGATGGTTCTGGCAGGCCCCGGTTCGGGGAAGACTTCCGTAATCGTAGAGAGAACTGCATATATGACAGGACAGGGAAAAGTACCTGCGTCTTCTGTTCTTGTTGTGACGTTTTCAAAGGCTGCGGCCCTGGAGATGCGGGAGCGTTTTCTGAAATTTGTGGGAAAAGAAAAGAGCGAAGTGACCTTTGGAACCTTTCACGGTGTGTTCTACGGAATTCTTAAGGCAGCTTACGGTCTTGATGCCTCCAATATACTTTCAGAGGAAGAAAAGTATGAAATCCTGCGGGAAATGACTGCCCTTTACGGACAGGAAATGGAGCAGGAAGGGGATTTTCTGGAAGAAGTGGCGCGGGAGATCAGCGTTGTGAAAGGGGGAGGAATCTCTCTGGAGCATTATTACGCATCCTGCTGTTCAGACGAAATTTTCCGCGATATTTTTAAAGGCTATCGGAAAACGCTGAAGGCGCGGCGGAAGCTGGATTTTGACGATATGATTCTTTGCTGTTATGAGCTTTTCAGGCAGAGGAAGGATATTCTGCAAATCTGGCAGAAGCGGTTTTCCTATATTCTTGTAGATGAATTTCAGGATATCAACCGGCTTCAGTACGAGATCATCCGTATGCTGGCGGCTCCCGAGGATAATCTGTTCATCGTAGGTGACGACGATCAGTCCATTTACCATTTCCGCGGGGCAAGGCCGGAGATCATGCTGAATTTTACAAAGGATTATCCGAAAGCGGAAACCGTGCTTCTTGATGTGAATTACCGCTGTTCAAAGGAAATCCTTAAAACATCCATGGAAGTTATAGACTTCAACAAAAAGCGGTTTAAGAAAAAGCTGTCCACTCCCAACGGGGAGGGGGAGCCTGTCAGATACAGGGAATTTGATAATCCGAGAGAAGAATGTGTCTCGGTTGCCGCTGAGATCAGAAAGCGCATAGATCAGGGAGAGATTCCGGAGGATACGGCGATTCTTTTGAGGACAAACCAGGAGGCGGAGGGACTTGTGGGTGCATTGATGGAATATCAGGTGCCCTTTATTATGAAGGAGCAGCTTCCCAATCTGTTCCGCCACTGGATCTGCAGAAATCTTCTGGCATATCTTCACATGGCGGCAGGGGACAGGAGCAGAAAAACCTTCCTGGAAATCATGAACCGTCCCAACCGCTATCTTGCAAGGGAGGCCCTTACAGAGCCGGCGGTGAGCTTTCAGGCGCTGAAGGAATTTTATAAGGATAAGGACTGGATGTGCGACAGGATCACCACACTGGAGACCCACCTTCGTATTCTGGGAACCATGATGCCTTTCGCCCAGATTAATTTCATCAGAAAGGGAATGGGATACGAAGAATACTTGCGCGAGTACGCACAATATCGTAAAATAAAACCGGAAGAACTGCTGGAGGTTCTGGACCGTATCCAGGACAGTGCCAGGGGGATGAAAACGCTGGAAGAATGGGAAGCCTATATAGAGGATTACACAGAGAAGCTTGCAGAGCAGGCGAAAAAGCAGAAGATAAAAAGAGAAGGCGTGACGGTTTCCACTCTTCATGCTGTGAAGGGACTGGAATTCAACTCTGTATACATCCTGAATGTGAATGAAGGAAGTATTCCCTACAGGAAAGCAGTTCTTGCTGAAGCATTGGAAGAAGAGCGCAGACTGTTTTATGTGGGCATGACAAGGGCGAAAAAAAAGCTTGTACTTTGCAGCGTAAAACGTCAGTACGACAGGGAAAGGGAACCTTCAAGATTCCTTGAGGAGGCAGGCTTATGAATAAAGGTGTCATTTATTTTACGGAAATAGAAGAGGATTACAAAAATAAGCATCTGGAGCATATGATCGGCGAGAAGCTTCTGGAAACAGGGCTTCGGAAAGAATACGGATATGAACTGGAATTTGAGCCCAGGGCAGAGGGAGAGCACGGCAAGCCTTTCCTCTCTCTCAGGCCGGGAATCCACTACAATATCAGTCACTCCGGAAAATATGTTTTCTGCATCCTGGCAGACCAGGAGGTTGGAATAGACGTTCAGGTTCACAAAAATGCAAATTATAAGAGGATGCTGGAGAGGATCGTACCCGGAGATATGATTCGCGAAATCCTCGACTGCGACGAACCGGTGAAAGCCTTTTTTACCCAGTGGGTGCTCAGGGAAGCTTATATTAAATGGACGGGCGAGGGCCTGTCAAGGGATCTGAGGACAATTCCCATGGATGAGGGCTGCTGGACGCTCCTTGATATGGAGGACGGCTACAGCGGCGCAGTGTGGGCCATGAATCCCATGGAATTAAGATGGGAGCATGTGAAAGTGTCCCTTGGCTGAGAACAGCTACGCATAAAAAATGATTGTCCACATATATTACAAGTAGAGAGGTGAGACGAATAGAAGGTCAGCAGATTGAGAACCTTTTTGCCGGAAATATCCGGCAGAGGCTTATGGATGCAAATCTTGATTACGATAAATTATATGAAATACGTCTCCGTGTGGGAAGACCTCTGTTTCTGACTTATGACGGGGGAGAATGTTTCCTGCGTAAGCCGGGGGAGGAGCAGTATCTTGTCACAAGGGAGGATTTAAAAGAAACTCTGGAATATGTCAGCGGCTATTCTCTTTATGCCTATGAGGATGAGGTGCGCCAGGGATTCTTAAGCGTACAGGGCGGACACCGTGTGGGAGTTACGGGAAAGGTGATCCTGGACGGAGGCCGGGTGAAGGGGATGAAATATATTTCCTGTATCAATGTGCGTCTTGCCCATGAGATAAAGGGCGCTGCAGACGAAGTCATGCCCTATCTCAGAAAAGGAGAAGAGGCGGTAAATACGCTGATCATTTCTCCTCCCCGCTGCGGCAAAACAACCTTGCTTCGGGATATTATCCGCCAGCTGAGCAACGGGACAGAAGAAAAACCCGGACTTACCGTAGGTGTGGTGGACGAAAGAAGCGAGCTTGCCGGATGCTATCAGGGAATTCCCCAGAACGATCTGGGAATGCGTACGGATATCCTGGATGGATGTCCCAAGGCGGAAGGAATGCAGATGCTGGTGCGTTCCATGTCTCCTGATGTGGTGGCTGTGGACGAGCTTGGCTGCGAGGAGGATTTCCATGCAGTGGAATCGGTGATCCACTGCGGCTGTAAGCTGATCGCCACAGCCCATGGCTATTCTCTCGATGATGTGTTAAATCAGCCCTTTTTTTATAAGCTGATGACAGAACGGGTATTTGAACGTTATATCATCCTTGGAAAAAGAGACAGGGCAGGCTATGTGGAAGGGATTTTTGACAGAAACGGAAATCCCTGTATAAAAATGAGTGCATATGCTTAAAATTTATGGTTTGATCCTGATCATAGTGTCAGGCGCAGGAATGGGGTTTGCGGGAAGCCGGGAACTCAGCGCAGGGCTGAAGGCCCGGGAGATGCTGCTTCGCATGGTGATTTTGCTAAAAGGTGAGATCAGATGCGGAAACGCTTCCCTTTCTGATGCAATGGCAGGAGCGGCGGCGAAGCTTCCCGGAGCTTACGGGAGGTTTCTGCGAAAGACCGCCCAGGAGACAGAAGCCCGCAGGGGTGAAAGCTTCGGCGTGATCTTTCGCAAAAATGCAGAAATCTATTTAAAGGAGCTTAGGCTTCATAAGGAAGAACAGGAACAGTTATTTTCCCTGGGCGACCACCTTGGTTATCTGGATCTTAAGATGCAGATACGTCAGCTTGAACTTTATGAGGAGGAAATGGAGGAATCCATCAGGTTACTTAAGAGTCAACTGCCGGAGAGAAAAAAGGTGCGTACAAGCCTGGGGATTCTTTTTGGCATTTTTCTTGCAGTTCTGGTGTTTTGAGAGGAAAGGAGGATGGGATGGAGGTCAGTATTATTTTTAAGATTGCGGCAGTGGGAATTCTGGTCTCCGTTCTCTCCCAGGTCCTGAAGCACAGCGGAAGGGAGGAGCAGGCGTTTCTGGTAAGTCTTGCCGGATTGCTGATGGTATTATTCTGGATCGTACCCTACATTTATGAACTGTTTGAGAGCATAAAGCAGCTTTTCGTTTTGTAAAGGAGGCGGCCGGAATTTATGGATATTGTAAAAATCTCGCTTCTTGGCGTGTGCGGTGTGATGCTCGGATTTCTTCTGAAAAGCACCAGACCGGAATACGCTTCTTTTATTACCATGGCAGTGGGTCTTTTGATCCTTGGACTGGCCGTGGGCAAAGTCACATACCTTTTTCAGACTCTGGATAAAATAAGGGAAAGCCTTCCTGTGGACGGAAGCTATATTTCAGCCCTTGTAAAAATGATCGGGATTACCTATATCGGACAGTTTTCTTCGTCGATCTGTAAGGATGCCGGATATCAGGCGATCGGCAGTCAGATCGAGCTTTTTTGCAAGCTGTCAGTGATGGTCTTAAGTATGCCTGTGCTTCTGGCGCTTCTGGAAACCATACAGGAGTTTCTCGTATGAAACGGGGGGCGCTGGCGGCTGTGCTTGTCTTACTTCTGTTGTTTTGCCCGGCAAAGATCTGGGCTTCAGAAGAAGGGGAAAACTCCCTTGCCCTTGAGCTTGAGGAAGAGCTTGTGGGGGATATGGAGCTTGACAAGGTTCAGGAGATGATCGACGAAATGCTGGGAAGCCAGAGCTTTTCTTTTACAGAAGCATTAAAAAAACTGATGACCGGAAAGGAAATCCTTTCAAAGGAGGCTGCGTGGGAACTTCTGCGCGGCCTTTTCTTTTCAGGCTTTGACAGGGAGAAGGGAACGTTTTTCAGAATTTTCCTACTGGTACTTCTGGCTGCTGTCTTTGCAAATTTTGTGGATATTTTTGAGAACGGACAGATCGGGACGGTGAGTTTTTATGCCGTATATCTGCTTTTGTTTGTGATGCTCATGGAAAATTTTTCCGTTCTGGGCGCCCGTCTTTCCAGGAGCCTTTTTCAGATCTGTGAATTTATGGAGGTGCTTTCACCTGCCTATTTTATGGCTGTGGCTGCTGCGGGAGGGGCGTCCACGGCTGCCGTGTTTTATGAGGGGGTTCTTCTTTTGACCTGGATGATCCAGTGGATGATGTGCACCGTCCTTCTTCCCGGGGCAAATCTCTATATTCTTTTAAAGCTTGTAAATCACCTTTCCAGAGAGGAGATGCTCAGCAAGATGGCGGAGCTTTTGGAAACCGCCATAAGCTGGGGGCTGAAAACACTTCTGGGCTTTGCCCTCGGCCTTCAGGCTGTAAAAAACCTCATCGCTCCTGTAATGGATACCCTTAAAAGAAGTGCCCTGGGCAAAACAGCGGGAGCGATTCCCGGAATCGGAAATGCCGTCAACACAGTTACTGAGCTGATTCTTACCAGTGCAGTTCTGGTGCGCAACAGCTTTGGAGTGGCAGTTCTTCTGGTCCTGGTTCTGATCGGGATCAGTCCGGTTGTGCATTTGGTCTTGCTGTCCCTTTCCTACCGGTTTCTTGCAGCTTTGTCCCAGCCGGTGTCAGACAAACGGATCGTGGGAGCTTTGAGCACCTTCGGGGAAGGCTGCGCCATGCTTCTTCGTATTCTTCTTACTGCGGAGATTCTCTGTATGGTGACGTTTCTTGTTCTGATGGCAGGGAACAGGTGAGGCGGAATCGGATGAGATCGGAAAATAGAGGAGAGGGGGAAAACTGTGTGAAGGAAGAGCTGTACCAGTGGATAAAAAATCTGGCGGTTTTTTATATTCTGCTTTCAGCGGCTGTTCACCTTGTGCCCGATGGCAAATATGAGAAATACGTCCGTTTTTTTATGGGACTTCTTCTGATCCTTATGATGAGTACTCCTGTGTTTTCCCTGGCAGGGCGGGGAAGAGAGCTTTCCGACAGCTTCCGGGCTAATTTTGCAAGGGAAAACAGGCTGAGGGAACAGGAGGAGTTTGCCAATCTTCAGGAAATCTACCTTGAGAAGGGGTATGAGCTGGAGCTTGAGAAAAAAATAAAGGCTTCTTTAAAAAAAAGAGGCATAGAGGTGGCAGCGGTAAAAGTAAATATAGAAAAGGAAAGCCTTAAGGCAGTCCTGTACCTGGAAAAAATGCCCACATCGGAAGAGGAAAGGGGAATCAGGGATGGACTTCTGGAAGATTGTGAGATCGGGGAAGGAGAATATGAAATTGAAATTTCAGAATATGGGAACCATGCAGTGGGCGGTGCTTCTTCTGCTGGGGCTTCTTCTGGCAGTGGCAGCCCTTCCGGTATCCCGTAAAGAAGAAAAGGAGGTGCAGGAGGAAGCTTCGCAGCAGGTAGAGAGCACAGCTCTTGAAAACAAGCTTACGGCTCTTTTGTCCGGGACAGAGGGAGTGGGAGAGGTCAGGGTTATGGTGATGACAGACGGGGAGAAGGATGCAGGAGGGTTTTATTCCTGTGCAGGACCGAAGGTGACGGGAGTGCTCATTGCTGCTGAGGGGGCAGACCGTCCCGTAGTGGTCCGGGAGATTCAGGAAGCGGTTCAGGCATTATTTCAGGTGGAAGCTCATAAAATCAAAGTAATGAAATTAAAATAAGGAGAGCAGGCGTGAAAAAAATCATGAAGAAGAATCAGATGATCATCACATCTCTTGCCATTCTGATCGCAGTGGCCGGGTATCTGAATTTTGCGGATGTGGACCTGGGGCTGAAGGATCAGGAAGTAAGTACAGAAGGAAGCAGCATCCTGGAGGATGTGGATTTCGATCTGACAGATGAAACAGCCCTTCTGGATGAGAACGGGGCAGATGGCAGTTCTGCAGACGGGGAAGGGCTGCAGACGGAAACTCCCGGTGAAGCCGTACTTACAGGATCTATGAATTTCGCAGCCCAGGCCCGTCTGAGCAGGGAGCAGATCCGTTCTCAGAATAAGGCAGATTTACAGGATATCATCAATAATCAGGAGCTGGAGGATGAGCAGAAGCAGACTGCTGTCAACACGATGGTTTCCATGACAGAGCTTACCGAAAAAGAGGCGGCAGCAGAGCTGCTCCTTGAAGCGAAGGGCTTTCAGAATGTAGTTGTAAACCTGACAGGGGAAACAGCGGATATTGTGGTGCCTGACAGTCAGCTTTCTCTGGCACAGCGAGCCCAGATTGAGGATATTGTGAAACGGAAGACTGGAATTGCGGCAGAGCAGATCGTGATCACTCCCCTGAATGAGAGCAGTGAGGAGGAAACAGAAGGGGTACAGACAGAGGAGACAGCTGCGCTGGATACGGAAACCGTGACCTGGGATGTGACACAGGAGTAAGAGGGGACGGCTGGAGAACAGTAACGGAAAGGTTACGGTTCACTTCGTTCACAGCAACGGAAAGCCCCTTGACATCAGAGCCTTCTATATAATAGAATAAGTAGAATGTATTAATAGATATAGTTTTTAGGAGGCCAAACGTGTCGAAGTATACGAAAGAAATAGAAAAAAGAAGAACATTTGCCATTATTTCCCACCCGGATGCAGGTAAAACCACATTAACAGAAAAATTCCTGCTGTATGGCGGAGCCATCAATCTTGCCGGAAGCGTAAAAGGCAAAGCAACCGCCCGCCATGCAGTTTCAGACTGGATGGAAATTGAAAAGGAGAGAGGTATTTCCGTAACCTCCTCTGTTCTGCAGTTCCATTATGACGGCTACTGCATCAACATTCTGGATACACCGGGACATCAGGACTTTTCCGAGGATACTTACCGTACTCTTATGGCGGCAGATTCAGCGGTCATGGTCATCGATGCATCCAAGGGTGTTGAGGCGCAGACAAGAAAGCTGTTTAAAGTATGTGTAATGCGCCATATTCCGATTTTTACCTTTATCAATAAGCTGGACAGGGATGCCAACGACACCTTTGATCTCCTTGACGAGATTGAGAAGGAATTGGGAATCGCAACCTGCCCGATCAACTGGCCTATTGGCTCAGGTAAGAAATTCCGCGGTGTGTACGACCGTGATATTAAGAAGGTTCTGACTTTCTCGGATACTCAGAAGGGTACAAAGGAAGGTATTATTGAAGAAATCTCTCTGGATGACGACAGGATCGACGAGATCATGGATCAGGATCAGAAGGAGCAGCTTCTGGATGAAATCGAGCTTCTGGACGGAGCCAGCGCAGAGTTCGATATGGAGCTGGTAAGCAAAGGAGAGCTGACTCCCGTATTTTTCGGTTCAGCACTTACAAACTTTGGTGTTGAAACTTTCCTGGAGCACTTCCTTAAGATGACATCCTCTCCGTTGGCGAGAATGGCAGACTGCGGCGAAGTCGACCCTATGGACGATGATTTTTCAGCCTTTGTGTTTAAGATTCAGGCAAATATGAATAAAGCTCACAGGGACAGAATCGCATTTATGCGTATCTGCTCCGGTAAATTTGACGCTTCCCAGGAGGTATACCATGTTCAGGGAGACAAAAAAATGCGTCTTCTTCAGCCGCAGCAGATGATCGCGGAATCCCGCCATGTTGTAGACGAGGCATACGCAGGAGACATTATCGGTGTCTTTGACCCGGGCATTTTCTCCATTGGCGATACCATCTGTGCGACGGGCAAAAAGTTCGCATTTGAGGGAATCCCGACCTTTGCGCCGGAGCATTTCGCCAGAGTGCGCCAGCTTGATACCATGAAGCGTAAACAGTTTGTAAAGGGTATTAATCAGATCGCTCAGGAAGGTGCGATTCAGATTTTCCAGGAGTTTAATACAGGTATGGAGGAAATCATCGTAGGCGTAGTAGGCGTTCTGCAGTTTGACGTACTGAAATACCGTCTGGAGAATGAGTATAATGTAGAGATCCGTCTGGAGACTCTGCCCTACGAGCATATCCGCTGGATTGCCAATAAAGAAGAAGTCAATGTGGAGAAAATCGTGGGAACCTCAGATATGAAGAAGGTAACAGACCTGAAGGGCAACCCGCTTCTTCTTTGGGTGAACGCATGGAGCGTGGGAATGACCCTTGACCGAAATCCGGGACTTGTGCTGACAGAATTCAGTAAATAATGAAATCGGAAATAATGAAATAACCCTTTTATTTTATTCGCCTATTTGGTATAATATACAAAGATTATAAAACTGATAAGGTATAGCGATTACCGGTTACAAATAAATCTGTAGGAGGGTTTTCACATGGCAGAAAAGAGAACAACATATAAAATACAGGACTTAGGCGGTGTCGGAGAGGTTCACATTGCAGATGAAGTAGTTGCAATCGTAGCCGGTCTGGCAGCGACAGAGGTGGAAGGCGTTGCATCCATGGCAGGACACATTACCAATGAACTGGTAAGCAAGCTTGGTATGAAGAACCTGTCCAGAGGCGTGAGAGTCACTGTTCTTGAGGGTGTTGTCACAGTAGATCTGAACCTGAATATTGAGTACGGAAGAAACGTTCTGGAAGTCAGCAAGAAGGTTCAGGAGAAGGTGAAATCATCGATCGAGAATATGACAGGGCTTGAGGTTGCAGATGTAAACATCCGCATTGTCAGTGTAGATATGGAGAATGAAAAAGGAAAGTAACCCTTTCCTTTTTTCTATATAAAAGACGAACTGGTACTAGGAGGATATATGCGTAGAAGAGAACAGAGAGAACATATCTTTAAACTTTTATTTATGGCTGAATTTAATTCTGAGGAAGAAATGGATGAGCAGCTTGCCATGTATTTCGACAGTCTGGAGGAAGTAGAAGAAAAAGATACGGAATACATGAGCGAGAAATATAAAAATGTGCTGGAGCATCTGGGAGAGATCGATGAGCTCCTCAATGAGACAAGTAAAGGCTGGAAGACAAAGCGTATGAGCCGTGTGGATTTAACAGCTCTTCGTTTAGCTGTTTACGAACTGAAATTTGACACAGACGTTCCCACAGGCGTTGCCATCAATGAGGCGGTAGAGCTTGCGAAACGTTTCGGAGGAGAAGCTTCCGGTTCTTTCGTAAACGGAATTCTGGGTAAAATTGCCCGCGTAGAAGAATGAAAAACGTTTATTCTGTAGGACAGGTGAACCGCTATGTGAAAAATATGTTCACACAGGATTTTTTTCTGCAGAAGGTTTATGTGAAGGGAGAAGTGTCCAACTGTAAATATCATACCAGCGGCCATATTTACTTTTCCCTGAAGGATGAGACCGGCACTCTGACCTGTGTGATGTTTGCTGGGCAGCGCAGAGGCCTTTCCTTCCGGATGAAGGACGGAGATAAGGTGGTAGTGGGCGGCTCGGTGGATGTCTACGAAAGAGACGGACGCTATCAGCTTTATGCAAAGGAAATTACCCTGGAAGGAGCAGGGGCTTTGTATATCAGGTTTCTTGCACTGAAGCAGGAGCTTGAGGACATGGGAATGTTTGCACAGGAATATAAGCAGCCGATTCCCCGATTTATCAGGAGACTTGGGGTGGTGACTGCTCCCACGGGAGCTGCGATCCAGGATATCCGGAATATTTCCTACAGAAGAAATCCCTATCTCCAGATTATCCTTTATCCTGCCCTTGTACAGGGAGACGGAGCGGCTGCAAGCATTGTGAAGGGAATCCGGATGCTGGATGAAGCCGATGTGGATGTGATCATAGTAGGAAGAGGCGGCGGCTCAATAGAAGACCTGTGGGCCTTCAATGAAGAGAGTGTCGCCCGCGCTGTTTTTGAGTGCAGAACCCCTGTGATTTCCGCAGTGGGACATGAGACGGATTTCACCATTACAGATTTCGTGGCAGATCTCCGTGCGCCCACACCTTCGGCAGCGGCAGAGCTGGCAGTGGACGATTACAGAAGCGTTGTAGAGGCAGCGGCATCCTATGGGGAGCGGCTGCATCGTGCCATGTATGGGAAACTGGATCTGCAAAGAAGCAGACTGGAGCATTATCATACAAAATTTATGTATTTAAGCCCGGAAAACAGGATCAGGGAACAGCGGCAGCGGCTTCTTGATCTGGAAGAGGGAATCTGCGAAGCAATGGAGCGGCAGATCAGGGAAAAAAGACAGACCCTTGCCGTTTACCTGGAGCGTTTCAGCGGACTTTCCCCTCTCCGCAAGCTGAACCGGGGATATTCCTATGTGGCGGACAAAAATAAAAAAGCAGTGACAAGCGTAGAACAGGCGAAGGTTGGAGACAGATTATTTATTTCAGTCACTGACGGATGCATGGAAACAGAGGTACGCAGTATCAGAAAGGAGGAGAGAACTCATGGAGGAAATGAAGAATAAACAGGATGAGGAATTAAGCCTGGAGGAGGCGTTTTCGAAGCTGGATGTCCTTGCCCAGAAGCTGGAGGACAGAGAGACTTCCCTTGAGGATTCCTTCCTTCTCTATCAGCAGGGAATGGAGCTTCTGAAGCTTTGTAACGGGAAGCTGGACACTGTGGAGAAAAAGATGCTGCAGATGAATGAGGATGGGACGTTTAGTGAATTTTCAAGAGGAATTAAATAAAAGAACACAGGCAGCAGAAGAGATTTTAAAGAAATATCTCCCTGAAGAGGAGGGCTTTGCCCTGACCATGGCCCAGGCCATGAATTACAGTATGCTGGCAGGAGGAAAACGTTTAAGGCCGGTTCTGATGCTGGAGACATACCGTCTTTTCGGCGGAGAGGAAGAGGTTGTGGAGCCCTTTATGGCAGCGATGGAAATGATCCACACCCATTCCCTGATCCACGACGATCTTCCTGCCCTTGACAATGACGATTACAGAAGGGGAAGACTTACCACCCATAAGGTATACGGAGAGGCAATGGGAGTATTAAGCGGCGTGGCGCTTTTGAATTATGCCTATGAGGTAATGCTCACAGCCTTTGACAGGACTGGGGAAAAAGACCGGGTGATCAAAGGGCTTAGGATCATGGCGGATAAGACCGGAATCCACGGAATGCTGGGCGGCCAGAGTGTGGATGTGGAGAATGACGGAAAGCCGGTGGACAGAGAAGTTCTGGATTATATATACCAGAATAAAACGTCTGCTCTTATTGAGTGTGCCATGATGACAGGAGCTGTCCTTGCCGGAGCAACGGAAGAGGCCGTGAAGGTGATCGAGGAGGCAGCCTGCAATATCGGTCTTGCCTTCCAGATCCAGGATGATATTCTGGATGTGACAAGCACAAGCGAGGAACTGGGCAAGCCGGTTCACAGCGACGAGAAGAATCATAAGGTTACTTATGTGACGCTCTTTGGGCTGGACGGCGCCAGGGAAGAGGCTGCGAAGCTTTCCGAAAAGGCAGTGAGCCTTCTGGAAAGCCTTGAACAAAAAAATGAATTTCTGAATTTGCTTGTTGCAAAGCTTGTAAATCGCAGAAAATGAAAGAAGGATACGAATGATTCTGGAAAAAATTAAGGTGCCTAATGATATTCATAAGATACCACTGGCAGATTTTCCGCTGCTGGCTGAGGAGATCAGGGAGTTCCTTATCAAATCCGTAAGTGAGACAGGAGGACACCTGGCATCGAATCTGGGAGTGGTAGAGCTGACCCTTGCCCTGCACAATGTGCTGGATTTTCCACAGGATAAACTGATCTGGGACGTAGGGCATCAGGCTTACACACACAAGATTCTTACCGGCAGAAAAGAGGAATTTAAGAATCTTCGTAAAGAAGGGGGACTGAGCGGATTCCCGAAGCGAAGCGAGAGCGACTGTGATTCCTTTGATACGGGACACAGCTCGAACTCTATTTCCGCAGGACTTGGATATGTCCGGGCAAGAGATCTGCTTGGCCAGAAACACCATGTGGTATCTGTCATCGGCGACGGCGCGCTTACAGGAGGCATGGCTTATGAGGCCATGAACAACGCGGCGGAGCTGAAGACGAATTTTATTATTATTATCAATGACAACAATATGTCCATTTCCAGGAATGTAGGGGGAATGTCCACCTATCTCAGCGCCCTTCGGACTGCCCAGGCTTATACAGGGATGAAGCTGAATGTGACGAAGACACTGAAAAAAATTCCGAAGGTAGGAACTGCAGTGGTGGATACCATGCGGAAGACAAAAAGCAGCATCAAACAGCTGATTATTCCGGGAATGCTTTTTGAAAATATGGGACTGACCTATCTGGGGCCTGTGGACGGCCACAATATGCGTCAGATGATGAAGCTTTTAAATGAGGCAAAAAGAGTGGAGGGCCCGGTGGTGGTTCATGTGCTGACCAAAAAAGGGATGGGGTATGAGCCCGCATCTCTCCAACCGGACAGATTTCATGGAACAGGACCGTTTGAGATTAAAAGCGGCAGCCCTCTGTCCTCACAGACGGAGCCTTCTTACACAGATGTTTTTTCAAAGAAGATGGTGCTTCTTGGAGAAAAGAATAAAAAGCTGACGGCAATCACCGCGGCTATGAGAGAGGGAACAGGGCTGAAAAGCTTTTCCAGAAATTTCCCAGACCGTTTCTTTGATGTGGGAATTGCGGAAGAGCATGCCGTCACCTTTGCAGCGGGGCTGGCCCTTGGCGGAATGATTCCCGTTGTGGCAATTTATTCCTCTTTTTTGCAGAGAGCAGTGGATCAGATTCTCCATGATGTCTGTATGCAGAAGCTCCATGTGATCTTTGCAGTAGACAGAGCGGGACTGGTAGGCGCAGACGGAGAAACACATCAGGGAAACTTTGATCTTTCCTATCTTTCCATGATGCCGAATTTGGTAGTCATGGCTCCGAAGAATGCCCGGGAACTGGAAGAAATGCTGGAATTTGCAGTGAAGTATGACGGCCCCTGTGCGATCCGTTATCCCAGAGGAAAAGCCTATCAGGGACTTTTGGAGAACCAGGCAGAGCTGGAGCTTGGCAAAAGCGAGGTTCTGGAAGAGGGAAAGGAAATTGCTGTCCTTGGAGTGGGAAGTATGGTTCCCGTCTGCCAACAGGTTGTACAGGGACTCCGCGAAGACGGCTATGAGCCTACCTTTGTAAATGCCAGATTTGTCAAACCTCTGGATACAGGGCTTCTGGACAGGCTTTCCCGAAATCACAGACTGATTGTCACTGTGGAAGAAAATGTGAAAAACGGCGGATACGGCGAGCATGTAGCCGCATATATGGAAGCCTGCCATCCGGAGACGAGAGTGCTGACAGCTGCAATCTGGGATCGCTTTGTCCCCCAGGGAAATGTGGACAGCCTGCGTTCAAAAATAGGGCTCAGCGCGTCTGATATCCGGCAGGCAATAGAAAATTGCGAGGTTTTGAGATGAAGAAACGATTGGATATGCTGATGATGGAGCGCGCCCTTGCACCTTCAAGGGAAAAAGCGAAAGCATATATTATGGCCGGAGAAGTATATGTAGACGGCGAAAAAGAAGAAAAAGCGGGAACCATGTTTCCCGTAACTGTAAAGATTGAAGTGAGGGGAAAGGTGCTTCCTTATGTAAGCCGCGGCGGACTGAAGCTTGAGAAGGCGATGAATAATTTTGACGTTTCCCTTGAGGGAAAGGTTTGTATGGATGTGGGAGCTTCCACCGGGGGCTTCACAGACTGTATGCTTCAGAACGGCGCAGTGAAGGTTTACTCCATTGACGTAGGCTACGGCCAGCTTGACTGGAAGCTGAGAAATGACGAGAGAGTTGTCTGTATGGAGAAGACAAACATCCGATATGTGACTCCCGAGGATATTCAGGAACCGGCGGATTTTTCCTCCATTGATGTTTCCTTTATTTCTCTCACCAAGGTTCTTGGCCCAGTGAGGAACCTTCTCACGGAGGAGGGAGAGATCGTCTGCCTTATCAAGCCGCAGTTTGAGGCGGGAAGAGAAAAGGTAGGAAAAAAAGGCGTAGTGCGCGATCCCGCAGTACATGAAGAGGTGATCCGCAAGGTAAAAGATTTTGCCATGAGTATTTCCATGGAACCGATGCATCTTGATTTTTCACCAATCAAGGGACCGGAAGGAAATATTGAATATCTCCTTCATCTTAAGAAGCATCCGGAAGGAACGGAAGTACAGGACAGCCTTACCGTATCTGTGGAGGAGGTTGTGGCCAAGGCTCATGGTCAGCTGGATTAAGGAAAGATTATGGACAGGTTTTATATAATTACCAACAGTGATAAGGATCCGAAACAGGAAATCACCAGAAGAATTGCGGACTATCTCGAGCAGCACGGGAAGGAGTGCCGCATTCAGCAGGCCAGACGGGGAGGCGGCGGAAACTATCATTATACAGATCCAGAGCTGATTCCGGATAAAACAGAATGTATTATCGTCCTCGGTGGAGACGGAACTCTTCTACAGGCGGCAAGGGATGTGGTACACAGAGGGATTCCTCTCCTCGGCATTAATCTTGGGAATCTCGGTTACCTGGCAGAGGTGGACATACAGTCGGTTTATCCGGCTCTTGACCAGCTTATGTCAGGGGATTATGAAGTGGAAGAGCGGATGATGCTCAGCGGAAGGGTGTTCCGCGGACAGAAGCTTTTGGGAGAGGGGATAGCCCTGAATGATATCGTAATAGGCAGAGACGGTCATCTGAGAGTTGTCCGCTTTAAGAACTATGTGAATGACGAATATCTTAATTCTTATCATGCAGACGGAATTATTGTCTCCACACCAACCGGATCTACCGGATACAGTCTCTCGGCAGGGGGGCCCATTGTATCACCGAATGCCGCTATGATGATCATGACGCCCATCGCTCCCCATACGCTGAATACCAGAAGTATTATTTTTCCGGCAGATGATGTGATCACAGTGGAGATCGGCAAGGGCAGGCACGTAGACTGTGAAACAGGTCTTGCTTCTTTTGACGGAGATGCATTTGTGCCCATGGTGACAGGAGACTGTATTGAGATCCGCCAGGCAGAAGTAAAGACCAAAATCCTGAAGCTGAATCATTTAAGCTTTGTTGAAGTGCTGCGCCGGAAAATGCGTGACAGTTAGGAGGAGGGATCATGAAAGTAGCAAGACATGAAAAAATCATTGAATTGATCCATCAGTATGAAATTGATACACAGGAGGAGCTGGCAGCCAGACTGAATGAAGCCGGATTTAAGGTGACGCAGGCTACGGTTTCCCGGGATATCCGTGCTCTGAAAATGACGAAGGTAGCCGGCAAAGACGGAAAATCCCGTTATGCGATCCTTCATAATGAGCCGAATACATTGGGGGAAAAATATACCCGGGTTTTAAAGGATGCTCTCCTCAATATGGATGTAGGCCAGAATCTTGTTGTGATCCGGACAGTTCCGGGAATGGCAATGGGAGTTGCGGCAGCTCTGGATGCACTGAAGTGGCAGGAAATCCTGGGCTGTATTGCAGGAGACGACACGATTATGTGCGCGACGAAGAATTCTGACCAGGCTCTGGGCGTGGTGGAGAAGCTTCGAAATATTTTAGACGAAAATTAAAAAGAACACTTGTTTGCGCAGAACATATGTGCTATACTATTCCCAGGTGAACAGAACAACTGTTCCTGTAAACACACAAAGGACAAAAATATTGGTACCCAGGTGGTGAACCGGAAATTGTCGGAGGGAATATGTTAGCACATTTGCATGTAAAGAATCTTGCACTTATAGAGGAAATAGAAGTTGAATTCGGACCGGGACTGAATATTCTCACAGGTGAGACCGGAGCGGGAAAGTCCATTCTCCTTGGTTCCATGCAGCTCATTCTGGGCGGGAAGACTTCTAAGAATATGATAAGGGAGAATGCCCCGTATGCTCTGGTGGAGCTGTTGTTCCAGGTGGAGAATGAGAAGGCGGCAGCAGCTCTCAGGGAACTGGATATTTACCCGGAGGACGGCCAGGTGCTTTTGTCCAGAAAGATCATGGAGGGACGCAGCATCAGTAAGATAAACGGAGAGACCTGTACGGTGGGAAGGATGAAGGAGGCAGCGGCCTGCCTTTTGGACATCCACGGCCAGCATGAACATCAGTCTCTTCTTTATCCTGACAAGCAGCTTGCGATCCTGGATGCTTACGGAAGGGAGGCAATCCTTCCTGTGAAGGGAAAGGTGCGCACGGCATACAGGGAATACCGGAATTGTCTTCGGGAACTTCAGTCTATGAACATGGATGAAGAGCAGAGAAACCGGGAGGCGGCTTTTCTGGAATTTGAGATCAAGGAGATTGAGAAGGCCCAGCTTCGGGAAGGAGAAGACGAGGAACTGGAGAGCCTGTATAAGAAGATGAATCATGCAAGACAGATTGTAGATTCTCTTCAGCTTGTCCATGCTCTCACCGGCTATGACAACGGTGAGGGGGCAGGCGAGACTGTAGGGAAGGCTCTCAGGGAGATTTCCAGAGTCACTGCCTTTGACAGGGAGATTTCTCCAATGGAGGAAATTCTGGGCAATGTGGACAGTCTTCTCAATGACTTTAACAGAGAGCTGTCTGCCTATCTTGACGGATTCAGCTTTGAGGAAGATGTTTTTTATGAAATGGAGCGTCGTCTGGATCAGATCAACGGGCTGAAAGCGAAGTACGGGTCCCATATTTCCGAAATTCTTGCTTATCAGGAAGTACAGAAAGAAAAACTGGAAAAACTTCACAGATATGAGGAGAATTACCAGAGTCTGAAAGAAATGGCAGCTGAGAAAGAAGAGATTCTTGAGAAGCTTTCGGATGAATTATCAAAGATCAGGAAACAATATAGCAGACAACTGGAAGAAAAAGTGATGGATGGACTGAAGGATCTCAATTTCCAGGAAGTAAACTTTGCCATTACTTTTAGCAGAAAGAAAAATTATACAGATAACGGTTTTGATGAAGTGGAATACGAGATTTCCACAAATCCGGGCGAGAGCTTAAAGCCTCTGGGCAAGATTGTTTCCGGAGGTGAGCTTTCCAGAATCATGCTGGCGCTCAAGGCGATCCTGGCAGACAGGGATCGTATTGAAACTCTGATTTTTGACGAGATCGACACAGGAATCAGCGGAAGGACAGCGCAGAAGGTGTCCGAGAAGATGGCAGTGATCGGACAGCATCATCAGGTTCTCTGTATTACTCATCTTCCCCAGATTGCAGCAATGGCGGACAGCCATTTTGAAATTGAAAAGCATTTAAAAAATACAGAAACCATTACCCAGATCCATGTGCTTCAGGGTGAGGATTCTATCCGTGAGCTGGCAAGACTTCTGGGAGGCGCAAGAATCACAGATGCAGTTCTTGAGAATGCCAGAGAAATGAAAGAATTGGCACAGGTACATAAAAATACAAGATTGAAATAGGGATGAAGAAAGCATACTAGGAGAGAGGCGATTCTCCGGTATGCTTTTTTTCAGGATTTTTATTCTGTAAAATAGAAAGCTCAGTGCATGGCTGGCTGCGCTTCGGAAAGGAAATGCCTTATATATTTTTACGAGAGGAGTGACTGGATGAACAGAAGAAAAAAATATCGGATATTTGTGCTTTGTGCGCTGTGTCTTGATCTTCTTACCATAGCTTTTCTGGGATACAGATATCTGGACAGAAAAATTCCCGATGAGGTTCATGTAAGCCGAGGGCAGGAGGACAAGGTGTCACAGCTTCTGGACAATCCCCTGGTGGAATTTGAGGATGCGATCACGGTTTCTCAGGAGGAAAGCTATATCCTGCCCTGCAGACTTCTTGGGGTGATTCCTTTTAAGGATGTGAAGGTGACTCCGCAGAAAGTACGGGAAGTAGCAGTGAGCGGAAGCACAGTGGGGATTTACATGGAAACAGAGGGAGTGCTCATTATAGATACAGGAAAGATTGTTTCCAGGGAGGGAGAAAGCCAGGAACCGTCAAAAAATGTTGTGAAGCCCGGGGATTACATTATGGCGTTCAATAATAAAAAGATTTCCACGAAAAAGGAGCTTATGAGAGAGCTGGATGAGCTGGACGGAGAAAAGGTGACTCTGGAGCTGAAGAGAGAAGGAGAAACGGTTCCTGTATCGGTTACGCCTGCCAAGGATGCAGAAGGAAAATATAAGCTGGGCATCTGGGTGCGGGATGATACCCAGGGAATCGGAACCTTGACCTTTGTGGACGAAAACGGGCATTATGGCGCTTTGGGACACGGAATCAGCGATGTGGATACTGCCAAGCTTCTTGACATTAACAAGGGTGCTCTTTATAAGGCACAGGTTTTGTCTGTGACAAAGGGAAGTAAGGGAAGTCCGGGAGAACTGGCCGGCCTGATCCGCTATGAACCCGGCGGAATTCTGGGCAGTATCGAGGTCAACAGTAAAAACGGGATTTTTGGCAGCTATCATCAGACACCTGGAGATGGGATCACGCTGCAGCGTTATCCTGTGGCATATAAACAGGAAACGGAAATCGGTCCCGCATCCATTATGAGTTGTGTAGACGGTGAAGTAAAGGAATATTCCGCCGAGATTACAAGAATTGACTTAAACCACGAGGATACGAATAAAAGCTTTGTCATCCATGTCACAGATCCCCTCCTCCTGGAAAAAACAGGTGGAATCGTTCAGGGAATGTCAGGTTCGCCCATCATCCAGAACGGAAAAGTTATTGGAGCAGTAACCCATGTTTTCGTGCAGGATGCCACAAGCGGATATGGGATTTTTATTGAGAATATGCTGGAGTATTGAGTCCAAGCTGTCCACTTGCAATAAAGAGGCGCTGCAAGTTTACTTGCAAACGCCTTTTTATTGCGAGTGGACAATTTGGCGAAAGCCAAACACCGAGGAAAATCGGAATAATAGAGACGGGCAGCGCAATAGGAAAAAATGCTCGTTGCTGTGAACGGAGTGAACAGTAA
>DXXQ01000110.1 GCA_019416265.1 Clostridiales bacterium
TCTGAAAATACTCCATGCAGACTTCCAGGCTTTCTATAACTGTCTGATAATCTTAGAACTTCCCGTTCCGGTCGGTCAGGAGTTCCATTATAGAAGACCACATACTGAGGAAATGGAAGCTGTACAAGAGAACTGCCATACATATTGAGCTTTTTTCTTTGCACATATTCCATGTATAGTCTTGAAAAATATGGAAGACCCCGAAGGGGCATATTGGGATTCCAGCTTCCCTGGTGTTCTGCCAGTGTCAGTACAGAATCCAACAGAAAAGAAATATCATTTTTATATCCAAGATATATGACATTTTCCAAGGTTGTGATTTCCAAGCTGTCTGCATCTGTATAGGATGAACCGTTGAGGGCATTATATAGCTGCAATTGACTTTCTTTGTCTCGGAAAAGAAACCGAAACAGACTATCTTTATGTTTTTTTAACACCTTTGCGTTTTTATCTGGAGTAAAAGAAGCGCCCTGACGCTTCGTATGGGGAACTTTCTTTCTAACCTTTCCCATTTATACCTCCATTATAATCATTTCATACGCGGTTGAAAAGTATTTTTCGAAAAATCATCTAAGCATAATCATCATCTCCCTGTCATAAAAAAATCAAAGGAAAAAATTTGACGAATGTCAAAATCCGAAACAGAACATTTCGATAAAACCAGTATATCATCCTCCACTGGGAATGTCATATAAAAACTTTATAAAATATAGGAATCCTTATTTTTCAAAATTTACCGCTCATCTCCGAATTAGAATTGCATTTTCAGTAAAAATAAACTATAATAGAGTCATGGCTATAAAGACTGAATATTCAGGTTTAATGCGAAAAAGACAGTAAAAACGGGCAGATATGAGAGGACAAACAAATGGAATTAATCATTGGCGGTGCATTTCAGGGAAAAAGCGAATATGCAAAGAAGCATTTTCCCAAAATCAACTGGGTAAACGGAAAGGAAATTGACGAAGAACAACTTCTGAATGCCCGGGGAATTCTTGGTTTTCATGAATATATCAAAAATGAAATGAAACAGGAACACGATGTCAGTACTCTGGCAAAAAAAATCATAGAACAGAATCCGCAGGCCGTCCTTGTTTCAGACGAAGTGGGGTACGGTGTGGTTCCTGTAGATGCCTTTGAACGTGCATACAGAGAAGCGGTAGGCCGCATCTGCACAGAACTGGCGGCATACAGCAACAGAGTCACACGGGTGATCTGCGGGACAGGGATGGTGATCAAGGATGCTTAAATTATGGCTGATCCGTCACGGAAAAACAGAGGGAAACAAGCTTGGCAGATACATAGGCGTTACAGACGAGCCTCTTTGCGAAGAGGGCAAAGAATTTCTGAAAAAAATGAACTATCCTTTAACCGGTAATATTTATGTCAGTCCCATGAAGCGCTGTCTGGAGACAGCTCAGATTCTTTTTCCCGGAAAAAGTTTTCTGATCATTGACGAACTGTCTGAGTGTAATTTCGGTGATTTCGAGAACAAAAATTACAAAGAACTGACGGATAATCCGGATTATCAGAAATGGGTGGACAGCGGCTGCGAGCTTCCCATTCCCAACGGGGAAAGCAGAGAAGAATTCAAGCGCAGGAGCCTTACCGGATTCCAGAAGGCTGTATCCGGCTGTATCCGGAACAATATCGCCGAAGCTGCTCTTGTTATTCACGGCGGAACCATTATGAACATTATGGAAGCCTATGCAGACAGAGCGCGCCCCTTCTATGAATGGCATGTAAAAAACGGAGGGGGTTACGAAATCGAAATCGATACGGATCTGTGGAAGCGCGATAAGAGAGAAGTGATTCTTCTTTCTTCCATTCTGGAAGGCTGAACAGCTCCCCAAAAGCTGCAGAGTATCCGAAAGATATCCGGCAGTCGAGAAGGAGACAGGAAGCAGGAGCGCCTAAGCGTTGCTGCATATACCAATAAATAAACGGAGGAAAATATATGTGGAACCGCAGTGATTTAAAAGGCCGTGCAAAAGCGGCAATTCGAAAGAACTATTGGGCAGCGGTGATCGTCGCCTTTATCATGGTTCTTGTTTCAGCCTCGTCCAACGCAGATGACGCAGCAAAAAATACAGCTCAGCAATCTTCTGAAGCCGGTTATTCCGCAGAAGAAAACATAACATTAAGCGAACAGCCAGAGGAAACGCCGCTGGACAAAACCGTGGAAGAGGTAAAAAAAATAACGGATTACAATGTTTTCAATGTTATCTGGATCGCCTTAGGCCAGGTGGCATTATTCATCCTTATTATATTTCTGCTTTTATTCGGAGTTCTTATCGGAAATGTTCTTATGGTAGGCGGAACGAAGTTTTTTATTGAAAACAGAACGGATCATCCGAGAGCATCCTGTCTGTTTTACGGATTCAGATGCGGACATTACTGGAATGTGGTAAAAACCATGCTGCTGACAGAAATCTATATTGTACTCTGGACGCTGCTTCTGATCGTTCCGGGAATCATCAAAACATATGAATACCGTATGGTGCCCTATATTCTGGCAGAGCACCCGGAAATGGAGGCCAGAGAAGTCATCGCCTTAAGCAGGGAGATGATGAACGGTGAAAAAATGAATGCATTTGTTCTTGACGTTTCTTTTATACCGTGGCTTCTCCTGAGTTCACTTACCTTTGGCATTGTAGGCATCTTCTTTACAGAACCTTATATACGTGCTACAGACGCAGAATTATTTGCCGTACTGGCAGGTGAAGAAGACTGCAATGACTGCATATCCTGAAATTTCTCACACTATTCAAAGAAGAATACATAACTGTAAACCAGCCCTGTAACCCTATTACAGGGCTGATTCTGTATCACCTGTCACACAGGCCTGTCCAAAAGCGCCGGGACATAATATATCCAAAAAAATTTAGAACAAAAAAATATTTTTGCAAAAACTATTGAAATCTAAAAAAAAATATGTTAGAGTATTAGTATAAAATTCCGAAAGATACAGCGCAAATGCCGTATCTATTGGTAAAATTTGCTAACATCTATCGTATAACTGAAGTATAAAGC
>DXXQ01000111.1 GCA_019416265.1 Clostridiales bacterium
TTGATTTTTTCATTTTCTGCTCTCAAAGGTTACCTCCTTTTCCACACCAAAAAGACCTGTTTTCCACAGGCATTTACAAGTGACAAAAGCAGACACAGGTACCCTTACAGGAACTGCTGCTGTATTTTACAACAGGACATACTATCCCCATATCTGCGCATTTGTGTACCATCTGTACACAATTCTTCGGTTGTGTTATGGATTCCATGCAGAAACGCATTATGAACAGCTTAAGATTTCAAAGAATTACTGATTATTACGCAAAAACAGATGAAACACTGTTTTTCGTTTCTTCTTCATATCTGCTGCCTGCGCGTTTATGCATATATGAACTTCGCCCACAATTATCACAGCCTTCCATCTGTTTCACCTCTCTTTTCTCATTGATTTTTTTATTCTAACATAAGACTCTTTGTTTATGCAAGCTTATTTATCAAAATCCACCTCATAAACTCCTTCCGGTGTCCGCAAAGTCATAATTCCCAGATTAAAGTCCTCATCCCTCACCGTAATGTTATACTCCACGATCACATCGTCATCAAATTTGGAGAATAAAAGATACGTTCCATTTTCTTTATCCTCAATCTGACTGCAGATATCGTCATAAACCTCCTCTCCGCTGATGCTGCGGGGATAACCGGATTCTTTGATTTTTGTTTCAATTGCCTTGTATAATTCGTTCATCTGTTTTTCCTTTCTGTTTTTCCATATTTTTAACTTCTGCTTGATTTTTTAGAAAAACGCTTTTTCTATATAAGCTCATAACTATTCCAACAGTAACCTTTATGCGTTCTTAATATAAAGCTTAATATTCTTTTACCTTCTTAATGGCCTCTGAACTATTATAAAGACAAAATAAAGATATGTAAAGGAGTATCGTGTACATGATTAAGTTCAAACCAGAAACATTTCCGTTTTCTACAACACCGCACCCAAAACATAAGTATATCTTCACTGAATTTATATCTATAAAACTCCTTCCCAAACATATTTAAAATTCTTAAATATTGCATATCCTCGACTCTTCTTCCCATTAGAGGATGCATACATACCAACCGTACACCCTGTAAATCCTCCTACTGATTCCGTACTCAAAAACTTCAAATCTATATCCCGGACAATCGTATTCCATCCTGATTTATTCTTCCACCAAAAATCTGCCTTAAGCCCCTTTATCACTATTTTTAATCCGGTCATCTCCCCTTTAAATTCTTCTATCTTTTCTTCTTTTCCTTTACAACAGGAAATAACCCGTATGTCCCTTTCTTTATCGTAATATTCAAAACGTATATGATTTTTTCCATTTTGTAAAATTGCAAGCCCTGCACAATCATCTTTTTCTATCTCCCGCAGAACTAACTCTGCACTAATTTCACAGCATTTGTGCTGAAGACGCACCGCAACAAAGGAAGGGGAATTTCCCTTTAGATTTTCCTCCTGCATTTTCAAAATAAAATCCCCTGTTTCTTTATCTCGGATAACTGTTCCCTTTTCAGGAACTCCAAGAGTAATAAACTCTTGTTGAAACTTCTTCTGTATACTCGATTTTAATGTTTCAGCTTCGCACTCTTCAGAAATTTCCACTTCTTTTTCAAGCATTCCTTTTCCCGGATTTATGACTGGCCAATCATCTTCCCACTCTACTTTTGCAAGAAATGTTTCCCTTCCCTTCAGAGTATGTCCTTCCTCCGGTCTGCACCCTAAGACAACCATATACCAATTCCCATATTTATCATCTACAATATCCCCATGCCCCACACATGTAATCTCTGTTTTTCTTCCAAGATGTCTGTGCGTAAGTATAGGATTTCCCGGATCATATTCATACGGTCCTGTGATACATTTACTTCTGGCTACTACAACACAATGATTTATTTCCGTACCGCCTTCCGCATGGAGAATATAATAATATTCTCCTTTTTTATACAGATGAGGTCCCTCCGGCCATACAGCTTTGCTTTGAAACCCTTTCAGGACAATGTGTTCTTCTCCTGTCAGCCGAAAACTTTCTGTATCAAATCTCTGCATCCATATTTCACAATCTCCAAAATATTTACTTCCCTCTGTATTTTCCCGCTGCCCTATATACCAGCAATTTCCATTCTCATCCCAAAAAAGGCTCGGATCAATTCCTTTTACATGCTCTCCCAGAAAATGTGGTTCTGACCAGGGACCTTCCGGTTTATCTGCAGTACAAACAAAGTTTCCACCGCCGCCTACATTTGTCGATATCACATAATATTTCCCATTGTGAAACCGGATAGAGGGAGCATAAATTCCCTGAGAATGGCTGCATCCCCGAAATGAAATCTGATGAGGCCTATCAAGCACATTTCCAATCAATCTCCAGTCAGCCATATTTTCGCTCTCAAAAATAGGAATCCCGGGAAAATATGTAAATGTAGAATTTACCAGATAAAACTTATCTCCTACCCTGCATATCGAAGGATCCGGATAAAATCCCGGAAGAATAGGATTTTCTATACGCATACTTACACTCCTCCTTTTACAAGATCTGAGGTGTTCCATCTATTTTCACATAAACAGGTATTTTAGATAAATTCTTCACTTGTTCACCAGACAGAGAAAAAACGAGCGACTTTGCAGCTTTCATGTATTCTGCATAATCTATATTGGTTGTATACCACACCTTTTCATCCTTTGAAATTTTTTCACAAAGTTTCTCCATTTTATCCCATGTTTTTTCGCGTTCAAATTCAAAACTATGCCCCCATATATACAAAAGCGGCAGCTTCTGATATTCCGGTTGATAAAGAAATCTCTGTATAATTTCTCCATTAAAAGCGTCGTTATGATGACAGGTAGGATTCCATTGCATGAAATCCGCAGGAACAGAAAAAGTTCCTGTACTTTTCACAGTTCTACTGTAAACGATTCCCAGAACCTCCAAAAGCTTTATAACCTGCTCATTATATTCTCCAAAAGCATAGGAACATCCCCTTACAAATCCCCCCGTAATTTTCTCCAGCGAAATTTTATCCTCATAGAACTCTTTAAAAAGCAGTTCTCTGCAAAGATGTGTTGGATAATGATGCTCTTTTCCATGACAGGCAATTTCATGACCTTTATATAATTCTCCTGCCTCTTCCGGAGAAACAAATCCCTTTTTTCCCAATATTCCTGAATTCAGATGAAATGTTCCCTTTAGTCCATAATAATTAAATAATTCTACAAGGTGTCTATCATAAATCTGCCCGTCATCATAACTGAAGGTTACAGCCTTTTCTTTCCAATCTGGATAATATAATTCAAACCTCATTTTATTTCCTCCTGACAAACTTCACTGCCAATGGTCTTATCCCTGTCAGTTCCTCACTTCTTTCATCCGGTTGACTGCATCCTGCATATAAAATGAAATTTTCATCCTCAAGTAATCTTCTCCCATCTTCATGAACAACAGAAAAGGCTCGCTCTTTCACGAAAAGCTCCAGGCTTTTCTCTTCTCCAGGCTGTAGATATACTCTTTGAAAGGCTGCCAGTTCCGGATTTCTTACCGCATATGGAGAATCCTGATTTTTCACATACACCTGAACTACATCTTCAGATGCTCTCTTTCCATTATTTTTTACAGTCACTTTCACAGACACTCCGTCTTTTTTCTGCTCCGCTTCCATGAAAACAGCTTCTGTTTTTCCATAAGTCAAACCATATCCAAACGGAAACTGCGGCTTTCTTTCCATAAAACGGTATGTTCTGCCCTTCATAGTATAATCAGTAAATTCCGGAAGTTCTTCCAATGATTCATAAAAGGTAACCGGAAGTTTTCCTGATGGAGAGACTTCTCCAAACAACACTCTTGCTGCAGCCTTTCCTCCCTCTGCCCCCGGATACCACAACATTATAATTCCGTCAAAATGTTCCATGGCATACCTCATGTCTATATCGCTTCCAGCCATGAGACAAAGAATAACCGGTCTTCCTGTATCTGCAACCGTTTCCATCAGTCGCATCTGAGACTCTGGCAATAAAAGAGTTTCTTTATCACCAGAAGCATAACTGTTCCCAGTATCTCCTTCTTCTCCTTCAAGAGTTTCATCAAGCCCCACACAGAGAATGACAACATCACTATTTTCTGCAACGATTTTTGCTTCTGCCAGTCGATCGTTTGTGTATGCCAACGGCTCTGTGTTATCTCTGAAAAGTTCACTGCCTACAGAAGTAAGCACCCGTACTGTATCGCCTAAATAATCCTGAATTCCTTCCTGAAGAGTTATATATCTGGAAGCTGTTCCATGATAATTTCCAATTAGCGCTGTTCTGCTATTTGCATTCGGACCGATTACTCCTACTGTTTTCAATTTTTTTCTGTCAAGAGGAAGAATTCCGTTATTTTTCAAAAGAACAAAGCTTTCCTCCGCAGCCCTTTGTGCCAGACGATGATGCTCCGGGGATTCCACTTCCATATAAGAAATTTTATCATACTCACTTCCATCGAAAAGTCCCAGTAAGTATCTCGTTGTAAACAATCTTACTGCCGATTTCGTAATTGTTTCTTCAGTTACAAGTCCCTTTTCAACAGCCTTCAATATGTGAAGGTATGTATTTCCGCAGTTTAAATCGCATCCGTTGTTAATCGCAAGAGCCGCTGACTCCCAGGCTGTATTTGTAACCATATGATTTTCATGAAAATCTCTGATAGCCCAGCAATCCGAAACAAAATGTCCCTGAAATCCCCACTCTTCTCTTAATATTTTCTGAAGAACAGGACTTCCGCAACATACTTCTCCGTTTACTCTGTTATACGCTCCCATAACCGCTTCTACCTGCGCATCTTTCACAAGAGCCTCAAAAGCCGGCAAATATGTTTCCTCCATATCCTTTTTTGTAACTATTGCATCAAATTCATGGCGCAGTGCCTCGGGTCCTGAATGTACAGCAAAATGCTTTGCACAGGCAGATGCTTTCATTATCTCTCCTGTTCCCTGTAACCCTTTTACATATGCTGTCCCAAGTATCTGGGTGAGATATGGATCTTCCCCATATGTTTCATGCCCTCTTCCCCACCTTGGATCACGAAAAATATTGACATTCGGCGACCAAAAAGTAAGTCCTTTGTATATATCCCTGTCTTCTTTTTTAGAATACCCATTATATTTTGCTCGTCCTTCTGTCGCAATCACATCCGCAATTTCTCCCAAAAGTTCCGAATCAAAAGTTGCTCCAAGGCCAATTGCCTGCGGAAAGACTGTTGCCTGTCCTCCTCTCGCGACGCCATGCAGTCCTTCATTCCACCAGTTATATGCGGGAATTCCAAGTCTTTTGATTGCAGGAGCATTATAACGAAGCTGACTTGCTTTTTCCTCTAATGTCATCTGAGATACCAGTTTTTTTGCTTTCTCTCTTGCTTGTTCTCTAGTCATTATCTATACTCCTCCTCGTCACCCTTTTACTGCGCCAGTCGTAAGACCTTCTACAATCTGGTTGCTGAACATGCAATATACAACTATGGTAGGTGCAATTGCAATGATAATCGCAGCGAACATCTGTACATAATTTGTAGCATACGGTCCTACAAAATACGTTAAAGTTACAGGTAAAGTTTTTTTCAGAGGATCTGAAATAAACACCATCGCAAGAAGAAGCTCATTCCAGTTTCCAATAAACGTCATAAGTCCTGATACAAAAAATCCTGTTTTACAAAGCGGTAGAGCGATTTTAAAAAAACACCCGTATATTCCGCAACCATCAATAGCAGCTGCCTCAAACAATTCTCCGGGCATAGATTTAAAAAAGCCTGTAAGAAGAAATATTGTCATCGGCAGAGAAAATGTAATGTATGGTATCATCAGTCCTGTTCTTGAATTAGTAAGGCCCAGTTTAGCAAAGCGAACAAACAGAGGTATCAAAATACAGTGCACAGGAACCATCATTCCAATAAGAAAAAACGTATGTGCAGCCTCTGAAAGCTTCCATCTCATTCTTGCGATTGCAAACGCAGCCATTGCTCCCAGAAACATACTTACAACTAAAGTGACGCCACATACAAGAGCAGAATTCACAAGAGCGTTTCCAAGTTTTCCCATTGTCCACGCCTGCTGAAAATTCTCCCAGTGAAAAACCGAGGGCAGAGAAAAAGGAGCATTCATAACCTCTGCATTATCCTTAAAAGACACACACAGCATCCACAAAAGGGGAGCCAGGTAAATCACTGCCAGCAGCGCAAGACCTATGTAGATCACAACTGTTACCGGCTTTATCGGTTTTTTCTTTCTCACACTCTCATTCATCATTTTACTTACTGTATTATTCATTGCTCCGCCTCCTTTACCCTTCATAAGTTTCAACTTTAATTACCCTCTTTACAAGAAGTGTCACTACAAGACATAGAACAAGCAAAACTACAGAAATAGCGCTTGCATATCCGTATTTAAAATAATTAAATCCTTCTGCATAAAGTTCTGTGGCAAGAACCTCCGTTCTATGGTTTGGACCTCCCTGCGTCATATTGTATACAAGGTCAAAAAATTTCAAGGAACCAATACAGTTAAGTGACAGAGATGTAACAACCATCGGTTTTATAAGCGGAAGTGTAATATATCTGAAAGATTTTACTTTCGAAGCCCCGTCTATAGAAGCAGCTTCATATATATCTCTGGAAATCCCAGTAATCTGCGCCATATAAAGCATCATCGTCTGCCCTACATACTGCCAAAGCGATACAAAAGCAATAACCCACATAGGCAAAACTATAAATCCACTGGAATCCATTAACCAAAGAGGTCCTTCAATCCCCAGCTTCGCAAGAAGATTGTTGATTCCAATTTTCGGGTTAAACATAAATGCCCACAAAAGCCCCAGCGCTGCTGATGACAGCACACAAGGCAAGTAATAAATATTTTTAAAAAGATTTCGTCCTTTTGGAATATTTGTCAGCATAACCGCCAAAAGAAGCCCTGCAATTTGTTGCGTAATTGCCGAAAAGATCATAAAAAAAATAGAGTTTTTAAAAGCGATCCGAAAGGTAGCATCTTTAAAAAACAACTTTTTATAATTTTCAAATCCAATAAATTGGGGCGGTGTCAGAGCCGCATAATCACACAAAGAATAATAAATCATCTGAAACATTGGAATAATCAATACCGCTACAAACAGCGTGAGAGCCGGAGCAATAAAAATTACAATAGCTTTTTTGTCCCTCAAAATTTTGTCCATAATATCAGCCTCCTCTAAAAAAGCAGGCTGCAGTGGAAATCTTTGCCCATTCCACCGCAGCCTGATCAATTTACTCAATTTCCATATTATTCCCAAACATTCTCTTCATAAAATGTCTGTACTGTCTGGAATGCCTCTTCTGGTGTCTGGTTTCCAAGGAAAACATCTACCATTGCATTGTCAAAGCAGTCTCCCGCCTCTACTGAATCCAGAGATTCATTATAAAATCCAAAAGTACCTGTTGCAGTTTCCATAATTTCCTGAACATATTTTAACTGTGCAGGAGCTTTATCATAATCAATTTCAATATCTTTTATAATAGGGAATTTTCCACCTACTTCTGCCGTATACTTCTGAGCTGTTTCATCTGTAAACATCTTCATAAGAGCAATTACCGCATCCTGATGTTCTGTGGTCGCACTCATGAGAATATTATCTGTTTTTACGATCATACGATTAGGATCATTGGCACCTTCAATTCCCGGAAACTGGAATACACCGCATTTTCCCTCAAAATCCGGATTATTGCCGTTCATCTGTGCAATAGCCCAAGATCCCTGCACAAGCATTGCAGCCTCTCCATTATAGAAGTTTGCGGTTGCCTGATCATTAGAATCTCCTGCTGCAGTCGTCTGGAAATACTGGGAAAGTTCTTTTAATTTTTCTCCCGCTGCAATACAGTTTTCATCTGTCCAATTTGCAGTATGATCAGCGATTGCCTGAAGATCTACTCCTTCCCTGTCACAAAGATAACCAGCTACCATAGATAAGCACCATGCAGTTCCTGCTGAACAGGAAATCGGTGCATAACCTGCTTCCTGAATTTTCTTGCATACTTCCAACAATTCCTCATAAGTAGACGGAACTTCCACCCCTACTTCCTTGAAAATTTCTGTATTATAGTATACACAGGCTGCTGCAAAGTTTGTTGGAATAGCCATGATTTTTCCATCGTATGTAAGCCTCTCAAAAATTCCATCTGTAAACCCAGCATACCAGTCTGCTTCCTGGTTGGTCAGAATGTCTGTTAAATCTGCCGCAATACCAGCATCCACATAAACATCCATATTAGGTCCAGGGTTACAGGTAAACATATCAGGAGTCTGACCTGCTGCAATAAGAGCATTTAATTTCCCATCATATTCCTCTAAATTTGTAGTAATAGCCGTTACATGATATTTTCCTTCATATTCAGTATTAAATCTGTCAATTACTTCTGCATAACCTTTTGAAATCAAATCCTCTGTTGCTTCAAGATCATCCCAGAACATCCATGTAATCTCTTCTGTATCATCTGCATTTACCGGTATTGCCATTCCAAACGTACCGGTTAATATTGTCGCTGAAACAAGTAACGAAAGTAATTTTTTTCTTTTCATTTTTAAATCCTCCTTTTTATTTGATATCACGTTTCTTAGTGATTTAAATATAACAAATTCTTCTTTCACCATCTCTATAATTGTTGCCTCGTAACTATCAATTATTGCTTTTTTATTTTTGCGTGATATAGGATTTGTCAAATTATATAATTTCTCTTTTATATTTTTAGTAATTTTTACCATCTATTTTTCATTTATTTATCTATTTTTTCTAATTTTTCATTCATTATTGC
>DXXQ01000112.1 GCA_019416265.1 Clostridiales bacterium
GATAAAGCCCGCATGGGAAGACAGAGATTATCTGGGAGTATGGCAAATGCTGGGAGAGACAGTTAATATGAAGTCCAGAGATAAGAAACCGGTTCCTAATATGGCGGCTATGACAACGCTTTCTATCATAGAAGGCAGCAGATATCCGGCTAGCTTGTACACAGATGTTCTGATGCGTATTCGATCAGAGCAGGGAAAAGTGACCTGGGGGCGTGCTTCTATTATAAAAGCTTATTTGATTCAAAATTTTAAGTGGGAAGAAGGGAAGGATTATATGGGATTAAATGAAGCAAGTGATGAAACGGCATATGTGTTAGGAAGGTTGTTTTCTGTTTTGGAACTCATTCAGATGGATGCAAATCCAGGAATTAAATCTACCATTCGTGATCGGTATTTTAATTCTGCCTGCGCAACACCGTCAGTGGTATTTCCGATTTTGCTCAAGTTAAAAAACAGTCATATCAAAAAAATTGGGAGAGAAAAAGAAGGTTCTAAGAAATATTATGAGGAACTTTTAACAAGTATTATGGGAAAATTACAGGAGTATCCAACCAGATTGTCATTGGAAGATCAGGGGCAGTTTATTCTTGGATATTATCATCAGATGCAGAAACATTATGAGAAAAAGGGGGATAAATAAATGAGAGAAGCGATTAAAAATAGATATGAATTTGTAGTATTATTTGATGTGGAAAACGGAAATCCAAACGGTGATCCAGATGCCGGGAATATGCCGCGTATTGACCCGGAAAGCGGGCTTGGTATTGTAACAGATGTGTGCTTAAAGAGAAAAATCCGTAACTATGTGGATATGGTAAAAGAGGGAGAAAACGGATTTAAAATTTATATTCGGGAAGATGTGCCTTTAAACCGAAGTGACCGGGAGGCATGTATCGATCAGGGCATACAGGAAACAGATGAGAAAAAAGTTACGGAAGCATTAAAAAAACTGAAAAAGACAGATTCAGA
Source organism: Clostridiales bacterium (assembly GCA_019416265.1). Lineage (GTDB taxonomy): Bacteria > Bacillota > Clostridia > Lachnospirales > Lachnospiraceae > Blautia_A. The sequence goes on from DXXQ01000112.1 coordinate 970, forward strand.
TGTGGACTTAAAAATAAGAAATTATATGTGCGACAATTTTTATGATATCCGAACTTTTGGTGCCGTCATGACAACTTTTGTAAAGGCTGCTTTAAATTGTGGTCAGGTAAGAGGACCGGTTCAAATGGGATTTGCAAGAAGTATTGATCCTATCATTAGCCAGGAAGTAACGATTACAAGGGTAGCAATCACAACAGAGAAAGATGCAGAAGGCAAAAATACGGAAATGGGAAGAAAGAGTATTGTGCCATATGGATTATACCGCGCAGAAGGATTTGTTTCTGCAAATTTGGCCCGCAGAGTAACGGGATTTTCTGAGGAGGATCTGGAACTCTTATGGGAGGCAATCATTAATATGTTTGAACACGATCATTCTGCTGCAAGAGGAAAAATGGCAGTTCGCGAACTGATTGTATTTAAGCATAGCAGTGAACTGGGGGATTGCCCGTCCTATCGGCTTTTTGATGCTGTGGAAGTAAAGAAAAAAGAGGGAATCACATATCCGAGAAAATATCAGGAATACGAGGTTACTATACATGAAGAAGATATTCCGGATTCAGTAGAAGTGAAAAGGATGATTTGATGGAATATGCAGAAGATGATTATTTGATGATTTCCGGCATTCAGCACTTTAAGTTCTGTAGACGGCAGTGGGCATTGATTCATATTGAGCAGCAATGGGAAGAAAATGTACATACGGTAGTAGGAGAATTGATGCACAAAAAAGTGCATGATCCTTATCTTGCAGAAAAGAGAAAGGGAGTTCTGATTACCAGAGCATTGCCTGTCTCTTCCAAAAGTATGGGGGTTAGCGGGGAATGTGATGTTGTAGAATTTCATAGATGTGAGGATGGAATAAAACTGCATGGGCATAGAGATTTATATTCGATTTATCCCATCGAGTATAAAAAAGGAAAGCCGAAAGTAACAGAGGAGGATAAGCTGCAATTAGTTGCACAGGCAATGTGTCTGGAAGAAATGTTTTCAACGGAAATTCTAGAAGGTGCAATTTTCTATGGAGAAACCAGACGGCGTGAAGTGGTGCAGATTACAGAGGAACTTCGGGAAGAAGTAAAAAACATGTTTGAGGAAATGCACCAATATTATAACCGGAAATATACACCTAAGGTAAAAAATAGTAAAGCTTGTACTTCCTGCTCGTTAAAAGAACTTTGTCTTCCAAAACTGGGAAAAACTGTCTCTGTGAAAACCTATATTTCTCAGATATTAAAGGAGGAAACGGAATGAAAAAGCTGCTCAATACATTATACGTAACTTCGGAAAGCAGTTATTTGTCTCTTGATGGAGAAAATATAGTGGTGATTGACGGAGAAAAGGAGATCGGAAGACTTCCCTTGCACAATCTGGAAGGGATTGTTTCTTTCGGATATCGAGGAACAAGTCCTGCATTGATGGGAGCCTGTGCAGACAGAAATATTTCATTGTGTTACCTTACACCGCAGGGAAAGTTTTTGGCAAGAGTGACGGGAAAAATAAAAGGAAATGTACTTTTGCGTGAACAACAGTATTTGAGTGCCCAGAATCCAGATACCAGTCTCTCAATTGCGAAAAACTGTATCATCGGAAAGGTCTATAATGCAAGATGGGTGCTGGAACGAGGGATACGAGATCACAGTATGCAGATCGACGTACAAAAAGTAAAAGAGGCATCTGAAAAATTAAAAAATTCTCTTAATTATATCCAGAATTGTCAATCCAAAGAGCAATTGCGCGGATATGAAGGAGAAGCTGCCAGTGTTTATTTTGGAGTGTTAAATGAACTGATTTTACAACAGAAAAAAGATTTTGTATTTGAAGGAAGGAATAAAAGACCACCTTTGGATAATGTAAATGCGTTGTTATCTTTTGTTTATACGTTGTTGACCAACCAAATTGCCTCGGCTCTGGAATGTGTTGGGCTTGATCCATATGTGGGATATTTACATACGGAACGACCGGGGAGAGTTTCTTTGGCTCTTGATTTGATAGAGGAACTCCGTGCTGTACTTGCAGATCGTTTTGTTTTATCTTTGATAAACAAAAAAATCATCAACGGAAAGAATTTCAGAAAAAAAGAAAACGGTGCTGTGTTAATGGACGACGAATTAAGGAAAAAAGTTATAACAGAATGGCAGAATAAAAAGAAAGAAACATTAACACACCCATACTTAAAGGAAAAGATAGAATGGGGAATGGTTCCATATGTACAAGCGATGCTTCTTGCCCGATATCTAAGGGGAGACCTGGATGGATATCCTGTGTTTTTATGGAAATGAGGTGACAGGTAATGTTAGTTTTAATCACCTACGATGTAAATACAGAAACAGCAGCTGGTAAAAAGAGATTAAGAAAAGTTGCAAAGCAGTGCGTGAATTACGGTAGAAGAGTACAAAATTCCGTGTTTGAGTGTATTTTAGATCAGACACAATGTGTTTTGTTAAAATCCATATTAACAGATTTGATTGATCAGGAAAAGGATAGCCTGAGGTTTTATTATCTTGGAAATAATTATAAAACAAAGGTAGAGCACATCGGAATAGACCACGGAATTGCGGCTGATGAAACACTTATTTTATAAGAGGAGGTGCGAGCCCTAAGTAGTCATAAAAATGCAGTGGGTTTCGCACTTGAAAAATGAGAAAAAGAGAGGTGAAATTTGAATAAAAGAGAAAAAGAATATGTGGAAAATGAACGATTTTAGGATTATATTACAAGAATAAGTGAAAAAAATTGTATAAAATTACTGTCGCTCCCCTCGCGGGAGCGTGGATTGAAATTTGATGAACTATGTATGCAGTACGATTGCGACGATGTCGCTCCCCTCGCGGGAGCGTGGATTGAAATTACATATTGCGATACCAGTAATTATAATTATTCGTCGCTCCCCTCGCGGGAGCGTGGATTGAAATCTCTGCAAACATCGAATTGTATGACCTCACGGCCTGTCGCTCCCCTCGCGGGAGCGTGGATTGAAATGTCTGTGCTGCCGCGTATCCCACTTTGAAATAATCGTCGCTCCCCTCGCGGGAGCGTGGATTGAAATCGTACAAAGAAGTGTATGGCGGAGTGAAAAATTTGTCGCTCCCCTCGCGGGAGCGTGGATTGAAATTCCCCTAAGTTTCATTGCTTTAATGTTTCTCTTCTGTCGCTCCCCTCGCGGGAGCGTGGATTGAAATAGCACAAGTGCTGAATCTGAATTGATTGTTTTGTTGTCGCTCCCCTCGCGGGAGCGTGAATTAAAAGAAATCACTCGCTGCTGATTCAGCGGAAATTGAGGTGAAACGAATGCAGATTGTAGATTTAAAAATTCGAAACTTTAAATTTATCAGAGAGCTTCGTATCAGGGATATGGAACAGGCTCTGATACTTGTTGGAAAAAATGATACGGGAAAGACGGCGGTTCTGGATGCAATCCGGGCAGTCAGCGGGGATTATCAGATTCAGATGGAAGACTTCATGGAAGACTATCCCAATATTGAAATTACAGTGGGATTGAAAATTGAGGAGAGAGATCTGGACAGACTGCAGGAAAAACGGCTGATCAGTCTCTATCGCAATTATACGTCCTGGTATCAGGATTTTATGAGAAAGCTTCCGTCCTATCAGGATGGGATTTTAACCTTCACCTTTGTGGCAAACAGAGATGGGAAAATCCGCTATTCAGATGGATACCAGAAAAACAATATCTATATTCCCGCGGTTTTTCCAAAGGTTTCCTACATCGATGCCCAGAGAAATCTTGATTTTTTACAGGAAGGCATCCTGATGCTGCAGGAAGATGAACTGCTCAAGCAGATGCGTTCGGACTGCTGTTTGTTTGAGCGGGCAAAAAAATGCAATCACTGTTTCTCCTGTATCGGACTGCTCCATCAGAAGACCACAGAGGAGCTGAATGCCTTTGAGACAGCGAAGCTTCTGGACTATAAGCTTTACTGTCTGAACCTGGATCAGTTTTCTACGCGGGTTAACAGAAATTTCCGCAAAAACGGAGGAAAATCCCAGATTTTTTATTCCATGAATCGTGATATCGAAAAAATGCTTTCTGTAACGGCAGAAATCTACGACGAAAAAAAGGGGAGCTGTCAGCCGATCCAGTGTATGGGAAAGGGGATGCGCACGATTTACTTACTGTCTCTTCTGGAAACAAGTCAGGAGACCGGAGGAAATGAGGCGGATTTGATCCTTGTGGAAAATCCGGAGATTTTTCTTCATCCCAGACTTCAGCGAGAGTGCGGAGATATTTTGTACCGCCTGTCCAGATCCTCCCAGGTGATTTTTTCCACACAGTCGCTGAATCTTTTATCCAACTTTAACAGCCGTCAGATCCGCCAGATGATCCAGGGAGAGGACGGATATTCCCAGGTTTGTGAAAAAACAGATATCAGCGCGATTCTGGATGATCTGGGATATTCGGCAGGAGATCTTCTCAATGTGAATTTCGTTTTTATTGTGGAAGGAAAGCAGGACAAATCAAGACTGCCTCTTCTTCTGAAAAAATATTATGGGGAAACCTACGATGAAGATGGAAATTTACAGAGAATTGCCATTATCACAACAAACAGTTGTACCAATATCAAAACCTATGCAAACCTGAAATATATGAATCAGATATATCTGAAGGACAATTTTCTGATGATCCGGGACGGAGACGGGAAAGACAGAGAGGTTCTGAGAAATCAGCTCTGCAAGTATTATGAAGAGAGAAATCTGGAGGATATAGACAGGCTTCCGCGGGTAACGCCAAAAAATGTTCTGATCCTGAAATACTATTCCTTCGAAAACTATTTTCTCAATCCTCAGGTTATGGCAAAGCTGGGAGTGATCCCTTCTGAGGAAGCCTTCTATGAAATCTTTCTTGACAAGTGGAAGGAGTATCTGCACAGGCTTCGCAGCGGAAAGGCGCTGACAGAAGTGATTGGAAAGAATCTGGAAACAATAGAAGACGTCAGAGCGCATATGGAGGAAATCCGGATCTATATGCGGGGACATAACCTGTATGATATATTTTACGGCAGATATAAGGAAGAGGAGACAGAACTTCTGACCCGATATCTCGACATTGCGCCCAGAGAGGATTTTGCAGATATTCTGGATGGGATTGAGCAGTTTTTGTACTTTGAGAGCAGAAAAAAACAGTGATAAAAGTCATAAAATACAGACAGAAAAACAGAAATGTATGAAAAAAGTATAAAAGTACAAAAGTGTCTGTATATTAATTTCCCCATTTCCGATAGGATAAGTAATAGAAAAGAAATCTTTTGAGCTTACGGGGGCGAATAAATGATGAGATTTACGGAGGAAGAAACAGGGGATAAAAATCGACAGGGCAAAAAAGCAGGGGCAATTTTTTTTCGCTGCATATTTCTGGCATTTGTGATATGGCTGGTTTTTCATAAACATTTCAAAGAGATACTTGAAAACATTGGAGCAATGAAGGCTGGGAGCCTGGGGCTGATTTTGGCTTTGGGGGCGTCTTACCAGCTGATCAGTGCAGCAGCTTTTTATCTTCTGGTAAAGAAAAATAATCGGAATTTTACCATGAGGCAGTCGTTGGAATCGGTATATATAGGAACCTTTGGAACGGTAGCGGCATTTTCCGTTGGGGCGCTTCCCATGCGGGCATACTATCATCATACCCACAATATGGAGGTGGGAAAAGCCCTGAATCTGATTACAACCGATTATATTCTTCATAAAAGCTCGGTTCTGATTTGCAATACCTGTCTGATAATCCTGGCGGGAGCAGGGCTTCTGAGGGAAAAAACAGGAATTATAAAATATGTGCTGTTCGGTTATCTTATATGTCTCGCTATTATTCTTGCCCTGTTGCTGGTTGTATTTTCGGAAAAGGTCTATAGCCTTTTGAAGAGGCTGGCTGCCTTGCTGCCGGAAAAGAAGAATATGAAAAGAATAAAAGAAAAGACTGTGCATTATCTTGATACGATGCACCAATGTGCAGAGGAACTGGAAAAAAACAGGAACAATTTATGGATGATGATATTGCTGCACTGTGTAAAACTGCTTCTTATGTATGCCATACCCTTTGTCTGCTTCCGGTCTTTATCTGCAGACAGCATATCATTTTTGGAGTCACAGATGCTTGTGGGCATTACGAATCTTGTATCAAGCGCTTTGCCGAATGTGTCAGGGTTAGGATCGACAGAGCTTGCTTATCTTCTTGTTTTTTCAGAGTTTCTGGAAGGCCCCCTTGTGTCATCCACCCTTGTGCTGTACCGTTTGGCAACCTACTTTTTTCCGTTTCTGATAAGCGTTGTCGTGTGTGGCAAGATAGACAGACAGAGAATAAAAACAGCGTGAAAATTCCTTCTGGGAAGCTTCACGCTGTTTTTTATTATCTGTCTTTCAGGATTTTTCTTACAACCTGATCCTGAATTCCTTCGGTTTTTTCGTGCTCTACTTTATAATCGGTATATCTTGCACAGATATAGAG
>DXXQ01000113.1 GCA_019416265.1 Clostridiales bacterium
AAACCTTCCCTATACAGTGGAGCAGTCGCCTGAAGATCCCACCATCTTTATTGTTGAGGGACCAAAGATTGAAAAAATGCTTGGCTATACAAATCTGGACTCTGAAAAAGGCTTTGCCTTCTTCCAGAAATTCCTCAAGGACGGAGGCATCCTGGAAGAACTGGAAAAAGCAGGAATCCAGGAAGGCGATACTGTCCGTATGTATGGCTTTGATTTTGACTACTATAAATAATTTTTTTAAAAAAGGATATGAATAAAATGACTAGCAAACAGAGAGCATATTTAAAAAGCCTTGCCATGACAATGGATCCGATCCTTCAGCTTGGAAAAGGCGGTCTTACTCCGGAAAACACCGCTTCCGTAGACGAAGCTCTGGCAGCAAGAGAGCTGATCAAAATCAGCGTACTTCAGAACTGTCTGGAAGATCCCCGGGAAATGGCTCAGGTTCTCGCAGAACGTACCCGTTCCCAGGTAGTACAGGTAATCGGCAAAAAAATCGTTTTATACCGTGAAGGTAAAAACGAGAAAAAGAAAATCGTTTTACCGTAGGAGGTTTTAGGTATGGCAGGTTCCAGGCGGAGGATCGGGATCATGGGCGGAACCTTTGACCCGATCCACATGGGTCATCTGATCCTGGGTGAAAAAGCATATGAACAGCTTAAGCTGGACAAAATTCTCTTTATGCCTTCCGGCAATCCGCCTCACAAGAAGGACAGAACCGGAAGAGCAAGCGATGAGGAGAGAGTGGAAATGGTCCGAAGAGCAATTTCCGGAAATCCCCATTTCGAGCTCTCTCTCATTGAAATGAATGAGAGAGGGTATACGTATACCTATCATACCCTGGAGGCACTGAAGGAAAAAAATCCGGATACCGATTATTTCTTTATCATCGGTGCAGATTCCCTCTACAACTTTGAAACCTGGATGGAGCCTGCGCGTATCTGTCAGGCATGTACCCTTGTGGTTGCAACAAGAAACCACACCCCGATCATGGAGCTCAGCCGGGAGATGACCCGTCTTTCCGATAAGTATCATGGGATTTTCCTGAGACTGGATACCATGAACATCGATGTTTCCAGTGAGATCCTCCGTGACTGGATCAGGAAAAAACAAAGCGTCCGCTATTATATGCAGGACTCTGTCATTGCATATATTGAAGAGAGGCAGATTTACAGACAGGGATAAAGAAAACGGAGCTTTGCCCCGTTTACAGCAGCAGAAAGGAAGCTTTACCATGGCAGGATACGATTTTGAAAAAATGAAAAAGAAACTGGCGAAATATCTGGATGAGGACCGTTATCTTCACACAATGGGCGTTATGTACACCTGTGCGGCCCTTGCAATGGCCCACGGGTATGATCTGGAAGCGGCGCAGGCCGCCGGTCTTCTCCATGACTGCGCCAAATGCATTCCCAACAAGAAAAAGCTGAAAATGTGCAGCCAGTCGAATATTCCGGTAACCCCCTTTGAGGAAGCGCACCCCTTCCTGCTCCATGCCAAGCTTGGCGCTTATGTTGCGGGAAAGAAATACGACATCAGGGACTCTGAGATTCTGTCTTCCATTACCTGGCATACAACAGGAAAACCGGATATGTCTGTTTTGGAGAAAATCGTATATATCGCAGATTATATTGAGCCAAGACGGGATAAAGCTCCCAACCTTCCCCAGGTGCGCGCACTGGCGTTCCGGGATCTGGATGAGTGTATGTACATGATTCTGAGAGACACCCTGTCTTATCTGGGGTCCAACCCCAAAGACATTGACAGTACCACGCAGGAAGCATTTTCTTACTACAATGACCTACATACAAAAAAGAAACAGACGGCAGAAAGGAGTTCATCTGATGAGTAAAGAATTAGAGATGGCCAGACTGGCATATAAAGCCCTGGATGAGAAAAAAGGAAAAGATATTAAAGTGATCGATATCCACGGAGTTTCTGTGATCGCAGACTATTTTGTGATCGCAAGCGGCGCAAACCAGAACCAGGTTCAGGCTATGGTTGACAATGTAGACGAAACACTGGGCCGCGCCGGATATGAGGCAAAGTCCATTGAAGGAAGCAAAAACTCCAGCTGGATCCTTATGGATTACGGCGATGTGATCGTCCATGTATTTGATGAGGAAAACCGTCTTTTCTATGATCTGGAAAGAATCTGGAGAGACGGAAAAGAAATTGATACATCAGAATTTCTCGCAGAAAACAAATAAAAGCCTTCGGACAACCCTGTAAGGTTCCCGAAGCACATAAAAAGCAATGCCCTGAAAACGGACATTGCTTTTTATTTTACTGATAAAAACGGAACACACCGAAGACCTTGCCAAGGATCTGCAGATCTCCATGGATAATGATAGGATCCATCTCATTGTTTTCCGGCTGGAGACGGTAGTAGCCCTTCTCCTTATAAAATGTCTTCACTGTTGCACTGTCCTCTACAAGAGCAACCACAATATCTCCGTCAGAAGCAGTGGACTGCTGTTTCACAAGAACCTGATCGCCGTCGAAGATTCCTGCATTGATCATACTTTCTCCTTTTACACGGAGCATAAAGGACTGTTCGTTGGGCATGAATTCTGCCGGAATAGGGAAATAACCCTCTATATTCTCTACAGCCAGGATTGGCTGTCCCGCTGCAACCGTACCGATCAGAGGAACATTGATGACTTCCCTGCGCACAAGATTAAAATTGTCGTCAATAATCTCAATGGCACGGGGTTTCGTAGCGTCCCTTCGGATATATCCATTCTTCTCCAAAGCTTCCAGATGTGAATGAACGGAAGAGGTTGATTTCAGATTCACCGCCTCACAGATTTCACGAACAGCCGGCGGAAAGCCTCTGTTTAAAATCTCATTTTTAATATAATCAAGGATTTCCTGCTGTTTTTTACTGATTCGTCCATATGCCATAAGGATGTACCTCCTAAATTAATATCAATAGTATATCATATTTTTTTACAAAAAGCAAACGGATATTCGGAAAATATGTTTGCTTATCTGCAAAATCCGTGACCTTGCTTTCTTTTATCTTGTCATTGCCTGGATAAAATGGTACAATGTTTAGGTATGAATAAAATTCAGCATGAGAAAAAGAAAAAAAGGAGGCAGTCTTTTGCCTAAAAATAAACATTCATCGAAGATGCCGGGAATTCTGGCCAGGATCAGAAAAGTTGTAGGATTAAATATCGGAACCGTTATGTTCGGAGTCCTATTTTTATATATGGTGTTCAGCGCCGTGCTGTATCTCACCTCAGGCCATATTGAATCCTATCAGGTAACCTCAGGACCCTTATCCAGAAACGAAACCTATACGGGGCTTGCCATTCGGGAGGAAACCGTAAATAAGGCGGATTCCGGCGGATATGTGACCTATTATGCCAGGGAGGGCAGCAAGGTCCATGCAACAGGAGCCGTATACGGTCTGAGCGCAAGCAAGACACCCGAGGCATCTGTGGAGCTTAGCTCTGAACAGCTGACAAAGATCCGAAACGATATGATGAGTTTTTCCAAGGGCTTCAGCCCCAGTAAATTTAATAATACCTACAGCTTTAAATATGAGCTGGAGGGGAACATCCTGCAGTACGCCCAGTCTGCAGAGGATCTGTCCTCAGCGCCTCTGACCTCCGACGAGATCGTGGAAAACGAAAACAGCGATGCCGTCTCCATGGTTTCCAACGCTATTACCCTGGGAAATCAGACCATCAGCAAGGCGCAGTCTGACGGCATTATCCTGTATTCCATGGACAATTATGAGGGAAAGACCGTTGCCAACGTAACTGCAGAGGATTTCGACCAGAATTCCTATCATGAGACAGATCTGAAGACAACCGGCCCTGTAAAGGCAGGAGATGAAATCTATACGATCATAACGGATGAGCGCTGGAGCCTTCTGATTCCCTTAAGTGAAAAGCAGGCTGTAAAGCTCAGTGACAGAACCGCTATCCGCGTGAAATTCCTGAAGGACGGAATGACACAGTCCGGAGATTTCTCCATTATAGAGATCGACGGCGGAAAATATGGAAAAATCGATTTTAACAAAGGTCTGATCCGTTATGCTTCTGACAGATTTCTGGACATCGAGCTTGTCACAAATACGGTTTCCGGCCTGAAAATCCCTCTTTCCTCTATTGTGACAAAGGAATTCTATACCATTCCTTCCACAGTGGCTACCACAAACGAGGATACCAATGAGATCGGATTTATGATTCAGGATAAAAATAAAAACGGGGAGGATGTGACAACCTTCAAAAACACAACCATCTACGCAAGTGTGGAGGTTCCCAGGAAGACGTCCATGAATAAGCAGACAGAAGAAGAAACGGTCTATACTTATTACGTGGATAAAAGCGCCTTTCAGGAAGGCGATGCCATCATCGTTCCGAAATCCGGTGAAAAATATATTGTAGGGGATACCCAGTCACTGGAGGGTGTATACTGCATCAATAAAGGCTATGCCGTCTTCCGCAGAATTGAAATTCTGGATCAGAATGAGGAATACGCCATTGTCTCAAAAAATACAGACTACGGTCTGGCCCGTTACGACCATATTGTAAAGAATGCAGAAGAAGTAAAGGAAGAAGATATTTTATACTAAACGATTCCTACACATAAAAAGGAGGCTATAACCATGTTAGCTGATAATCTGGAGCTGGTTCACCAAAATATCAAGAAAGCCTGCGAGACTGCAGGCCGCAGCGCCGGGGAGGTAACCCTGATCGCCGTG
>DXXQ01000114.1 GCA_019416265.1 Clostridiales bacterium
ACTATCGGATCCCAAAGTTATAAAAGTAGCTGTGTAATCCGAAAGGATAGCAGTATTGGTGTTATGGACGCACCACTGGAACTGCAAGGCGAAGCCTTGCAACCAGATGCTCTGGCAATTCAATTGCCGAGTAGTTCACAACCAGGGAAGCAGGTTTTTTTGGGATTTCTTCTTGCTGTCATAGAAGATAAGGTTTTTACACAAGGAAAAACCTTAGTTTACAGGAGAGGAGCAAGGGGGAGGGAAACAAAGAATACGGTTTGTTTTATTGAAATATAAAGAATTATATGGGAGAGAGAATGGGAAGGTTAAAAGAAAGTTCTGGTGTGTATAGAAAGATTCATTGCAATTTATATAATTTTTTTAGAAAAAAAACACATTTTTTTATGTTTCACGTGAAACATTATATAGCAATATAAAAAGTTACGTGTTATAATGTCCTTATTACGAAAGTAATTTGTTTCTGTTTAGGTATCGTTTTTGGGGGAAATCCCCGTATCGATATGGACAGTTACAGGAATCCTCATAAAAGGAGGGGAGAATTTGGGAAGAATTATAGCAGTTGCTAATCAGAAGGGCGGCGTAGGAAAGTCCACCACTGCAATTAATCTTTCAGCCTGCCTTGCAGAACAGGGCAAGAAAGTTCTGACGATTGATATCGATCCCCAGGGCAATACGACAAGTGGTCTTGGTGTAGATAAAAACTCTGTAGAAAACACTCTTTATGAGCTTCTTTTGGGAGAGGCAGAACTGAAAGAAACGATTGTTAAGGATGTAGTGGAAAATGTAGACCTGATTCCTTCAAATATCAACCTGTCCGGTGCGGAAATCGAATTAGTTGGTATTGAAGAAAAGGAATACATTTTAAAGAAAATCACTGACAAAGTTCGCCGTAAGTATGATTATATCATTATGGACTGCCCACCGTCATTAAATATGCTGACAATCAATGCTTTGACAGCAGCCACTTCTGTTCTGGTTCCGATTCAGTGTGAATATTATGCGCTGGAAGGTCTTTCACAGCTTATACATACCATTGAATTGGTTAAAGACAGACTGAATAAGAGACTGAAAATGGAAGGCGTGGTATTTACCATGTATGATGCCAGAACGAATCTGTCTCTTCAGGTGGTGGAGAATGTCAAGGAAAATCTTGACCAGAATATTTATAAGACAATTATTCCAAGAAATGTCAGACTGGCTGAAGCGCCGAGCTATGGTCAGCCGATAACTATTTACGATTCCAGATCTGCAGGAGCTGAAGCTTACAGACTTCTTGCGGAAGAAGTGATCAACAGGGAGGAAGAGTAATGGCAGGTAAAAGAACAGGGCTTGGAAGAGGACTGGATGCTTTGTTTCCGGAAAAAAACACTGTGTCAAAAGAGACAGTAAAGAAACCGGCAGTGAAAACAACAACAAAGACAAAGCAGGAACCAAAAGCAGGCTCTGCGATAGCAGAAGATGCATCAGAATCAAAAAAGGGCGCACTGCTGGTTAAAATCTCCAGTGTAGAACCTAATCTTAATCAGCCGCGTAAACAGTTTGATGAGGATGCGTTACTGGAACTTTCTGAATCGATCAAACAGTACGGAATCTTGCAGCCGATTCTCGTAACAGAAAAAAATAACTATTATGAGATTATTGCAGGCGAACGCCGTTGGCGGGCTGCCAAGCTTGCCGGGCTGAAAGAAGTGCCGGTGATCGTGAAAGAATTCAATGAACAGGAACTTGTGGAAATTTCTCTGATTGAAAATATCCAGAGAGAAGACCTGAATCCTGTCGAGGAAGCAATGGCGTATAAACGTCTGATTGATGAGTTTCATCTGAAACAGGATGAAATCGCAGACAGAGTGGGAAAAAGCAGGACTGCAGTCACCAACTCTATGAGACTTTTAAAGCTGGATGAGAAAGTTCAGCAGATGCTTATAGATGAAATGATAACAGCAGGCCATGCCAGAGCAATACTTTCTGTTTCTGATAAAGAAAAACAGGCAAATGTTGCAATGAAAGTGTTTGATGAAAAATTGAGCGTTCGTGAGACAGAAGCCCTGGTAAAACATATACTGGAACCTCCGAAGGAAAAGAAGAAAACAGTAAATACAACGGAAGATGCAGTATATGAACAGCTTGAAGAAAGAATGAAAAGTATTGTAGGGACAAAAGTATTTATCCATAGAAAGAAGAACAACAAGGGAAAGATAGAAATAGAATATTATTCCAGAGACGATCTGGAACGAATTATAGACCTGTTTGAGACTATCGGTTAAGGAGTCGGAGAATATGAGCGCTATATTTGACAGTATAGGGATAGACCCGGGAATTATTATCATTCTATTGCTGATTCTGTCCATCTTTCTGTTGGTAAAAGTTGTCAGCAATAATATACGCCTCAGCCGGCTGGAGCGTAAATATAAGCTGTTTATGAAGGGCAGCGATGCACAATCTTTGGAAAAAGTATTCGTGAGAAAGTTCAATCAGATCGACCGTCTTTATGAAGCAAAGGAAGATCATGAACATGATATTCTTTTCATAAAAAAACTTCTCGAGCAGATGTTCAGTAAATATGGTGTGGAGAAGTACGATGCTTTTGATGATGTAGGCGGCAAGCTGAGCTTTGCCCTTGCGCTGCTGGACAAAGAAAATTCAGGATTAATACTGAATGCAGTGCATAGCCGGGATAACTGTTTTCTTTATTTAAAAGAAATTGTAAAAGGTGAATCATATGTTATGCTGAGCCAGGAAGAAGTGGAAGCTCTCAGGAAAGCTGTAAACTTCGGACTGACAGAAATTGAAGAGGATTGATAAAATATATTTAAAAAATAGAAATAATCTCTAAAAAATATAACAATAATGATATAAATGCCTTGTTGAA
>DXXQ01000115.1 GCA_019416265.1 Clostridiales bacterium
CAGTTGGCGATATAGGTTGATTGGTGTGTGTGGTAACTCAACAATACAACATATATTCAAAAACTGCTATTTTTTTATGAAAAAAGTAGTGAAAACACGTACTTAGGACTAGCCGTCGCGCTAGCGACTTGGTACAATAAACCTCATATCCGGGGCTGACCGGACTTGAAAATACGTCCGGACAGCAGGAGAAAAACGGAAAAATTGCGATCATGGAGGTTTATTTATGTATAAAGCTATTTTATTTGATCTTGACGGAACCCTTACAGAGTCCGGAGAAGGAATCACGAAATCCGTGCAGTATGCATTGGAAAAGCTGGGAAAACCGGAAGAGGATCTGGATGCTTTGAAGGTGTTTGTGGGACCGCCGCTGATGGAACAGTTTATGAAGTATGCAGATCTTGATGAGGAAACAGCGCGCAGGGCAGTGGAGATTTACAGAGAGCGTTATTCTACCATCGGCATTTTTGAAAACAGACCTTATCCAGGTGTAGCCCATATGCTGGAGGAACTGAAAAAGAAGGGATATGTTCTGGCAGTTGCATCGTCCAAGCCGGAATATTTTGTGAAGAAGATACTGGCTCATTTTGAACTTGAGGAATATTTTGAAGAGGCTGTAGGCAGTGAAATGAACGGCAGCAGGACAAATAAAACAGAGGTCATTGAGGAGACTCTGCGCCGTCTCCATCTGGAGAACCACAGGGATCAGGTGCTTATGGTAGGAGATAAGGAGCATGATATACTGGGGGCACGGAAGGCGGGAGTAGAATGTCTCGCAGTTTCCTACGGCTATGGAACCATGGAAGAGCTGACAGAGGCGAAGCCTTTGCAGATTGCAGATTCGGCAGAAGAAGTCCTTGATTTTTTCGCATAACCCCTCTGCGCAGACAGTCGGTTGTTAAAAAGGCGTGGAGGGTCGGATATCCTGTGGGAATCCACTTTCTGATCTCTCAGATTGTAGGAGGCATATGCATTGTGATACTGACCAGATGGATGGGGATGCCTTCGGATGCCTATTATAAATATGCGATTTTGATGACAGGGATCACAGGGCTTCTTTCCATGATACCTGCATGGTTTCTGTACAGACGGGATCATGCTCTGCGAATTGCAGGGGGAGTGATTGCCCCGGAAGCCGGAAAAAAACTGAAAGGATCGGAAATCCTTCTCCTTTTGATCACAGGGGCAGGACTTGCCCAGTATGGAAATGTGCTGGTGGGCTTTTTCCAGATCTTTCTGAAGTCGACAGAATACCAGGAGACAATGGAAATGATTTCCGGCGGAAAGGGATTTCTTGAGCTGGCGATCTGGATGGGAATTGTGGCTCCTGTGGCAGAGGAGTTTATTTTCCGCTGGCTGATTTATTTAAGGCTTCGGGATTATATGAGGATGGCGGGAGCTGCTGTGATTTCCGGCCTGATTTTCGGAATTTATCACGGAAATCTGGTCCAGGCAATTTACGCGTCCCTTCTGGGAATGATTTTTGCCTGGATTCTGGAAAAAAGCGGGAATATATGGAGCAGTACGCTGCTTCATATGGGGGCGAATATATGGTCCCTGATTATTTCCCAGTTTGGTTTACAAATTGTGGAGAGCAGACAGGGAACCCTGCTGTTGTTTACAGCCGACCTGCTTCTTCTCCTGGTGATGTGCGGAGGCCTGTACTATTTTCAGAAGAGGGGAAACGGACAGAAAAAACGGGCGATATGACAACTTAAAAAAAAATTTAAAAACTGCATTGTGGATATTGACAGTGCAGTTTTTTTGATATAGTATATAACTACACCCCCGTGGGGTGTCTGAGCAAGTGAAACGAGGAGGTGCCAATCAATGCAGGCAGATAAGAAAAAGGTAACAAGGCTTCTGAAAACTGCCCGGGGGCAAATTGACGGAATTCTCCGTATGGTAGAGGAGGACCGCTACTGTATGGATATTTCCCAGCAGCTAATGGCAGCGGAGGCTGTTTTAAATAAAGCCAACAAGGAGATTCTCACAGCCCATCTGAAATGCTGTGTATCCCATGCAAAATCAGAGGCGGAGATGGAAGAAAAAATAGATGAACTGATCTCTATGCTTGGAAAGATCCTGAAATAGAACGGAAGCAGATATCCCAACTGGAATCACAGAAATTATAACAACAGTAACAAATAAAGGAGGTTCATATGCAGAAAGAGAAATTTGATGTAACAGGAATGACCTGTTCTGCCTGCTCCTCTCGTGTGGAAAAGTGCGTATCGAAGCTTGACGGGGCATCCAATGTTACAGTCAATCTTCTGACAAACAGTATGCAGGTGGAATATGACGAGAAGGTTTTGTCAGAAAGACAGATCATTGATGCAGTTGTGAAAGCAGGATATGGCGCAAATGTGCAGAATGTAAAGAGCAGCGCATCCTCCTCTCAGGGGAGGGCAGCAGCGTCAGGAAATCCGGTGGAGGAACAGATGAAGAATATGAAATTCCGTCTGATCGTTTCCTTTGTGTTCCTGGTTCCCCTGATGTATGTTTCCATGGGACATATGGTGGGGCTTCCCCTGCCGGGCTTTCTTTCCGGTGTGGAAAATGCGGTAAGCTTTGCCTTTACCCAGTTTCTTCTGTGTCTGCCGATTATTTTTGTAAACAGGAAATACTATATAAAAGGCTTCCAGACCCTATCTCATCTGGCGCCGAATATGGACAGTCTGATCGCCATTGGCTCAACAGCCTCTCTGGTATATGGCATTGTCGCAATCTACCGTATGAGCTATGGGCTGGGAAGCGGCGATATGGAACTGGTTCACCGTTATTACCATGATCTTTACTTTGAGTCAGCGGCTATGATCCTTGCCCTGATAACAGTGGGCAAATATCTGGAGGCCCGTTCCAAGGGAAAAACCAGCGAGGCTCTTACCAAGCTTCTTGATCTTGCCCCAAAGACAGCCGTAGTAGAGCGGGGCGGCAGGGAAGAAGAAATCCCTGTGGAACAGGTACAGGCAGGAGACATTGTGGTAGTCAGACCGGGAAACAGCATTCCGGTAGACGGCTTTATTATAGAAGGAAGCACCAGCATTGATGAGGCCGCGATCACAGGGGAGAGTATTCCGGTTCACAAACAGGTGAACGATACGGTCATTGCGGCAACTATGAATAAGACTGGCTTTATCCGGTTTAAAGCGACCCGGGTGGGAGACGATACAACGTTTTCCCAGATCATCCGACTGGTGGAGGAGGCAAGCTCCAGCAAGGCGCCGATCGCGAAAACTGCGGATAAGATCGCAGGAATTTTCGTGCCGGCTGTTATGGCCATTGCCCTTGTAACGGCGATCGGATGGCTGATGGCAGGAGCCGCCTTTGAATTTGCGTTCTCCTGTGCAGTAAGTGTACTTGTAATTTCCTGTCCCTGTGCGCTGGGACTTGCAACACCTGTAGCGATCATGGTGGGAACCGGCAAAGGCGCAGAGAACGGAATCCTGATAAAATCGGGAGAGGCCCTGGAGACAGTACACAACATTCAGTGTGTTGTTCTTGACAAAACCGGAACGATTACACAGGGAAAACCGGTAGTTACCAATGTGGAGACAAATCTTGAGCCTGGACAGTTCCTCTCCATTGCAGCGGGACTGGAAGAAAAAAGCGAGCATCCTCTTGCAGAAGCAATTCTGGAATATACAAAGAAGAACAAAATCCGGCCATCCAAGGTATCTGAATTTCTTTCTGTACCCGGACGGGGGGTAAAGGGGAAAATTGACGGCAAGTGGTACTTTGCCGGAAACAGCCGGATGATGGAGGAAGAAGGACTCTCTCTTTCTTCTGTAAAGAACAGACTGGATGAGCTGGCAGATCAGGGAAAAACACCTATGGTCTTTGCGGAGGAGGGAAGGATTCTCGGAATCCTTTCTGTAGCGGATGTGGTGAAGGAAACCAGCCGCGAAGCTGTGAAACAGCTGAAAGAGCTGGGAACAGAGGTGGTTATGCTCACTGGTGACAATAAGCGTACAGCGGAAGCAATCCGAAAAGAGCTCGACATCGATACGGTGATCGCAGAGGTTCTGCCTCAGGATAAGGAACGTGAGATTTCCAGACTCCAGAAAGAGGGTAAAAAAGTGGCGATGATCGGCGACGGTGTCAACGATGCTCCGGCTCTTGCCAGAGCAGATGTGGGAATGGCCATCGGAGCAGGTACGGATGTTGCCATTGAGAGCGCGGACATTGTTCTTATGAAAAATGACCTTCTGGATGCTGTGACAGCGATCCGCCTGAGCAAAGCGGTGATCCGGAACATCAAACAGAATCTGTTCTGGGCGTTTTTCTATAACTCACTGGGAATTCCCGTGGCAGCAGGTGTTTTTTATACAGCCTTCGGCTGGAAGCTGAGTCCGATGATCGGAGCGGCTGCTATGAGTATGAGTAGTATTTTTGTTGTGACCAATGCTCTGAGACTGAAGAAATTTAAAGTGTCCCGGTCAGAAAACACTTCGGAAAAAGGAAAAATGATACAGGAAGCAATGCTTCAAAGCATGGAAATAGACGAAATCAAGGAGGAAAAGACTATGATTACTATGAAGATTAACGGAATGATGTGCCCTCACTGCCAGGCAGCAGTAAAAAAAGCGCTGGAGGCATTTGACGGAGTAACTGCAGATGTGAACCTTGAGGATAAGGCAGCCTACATTACAGGAGAAGCAGATAAGGATGCTCTTGTAAAAGCTGTAACAGATGCAGGCTATGAGGTAGTCAGCGTAGAATAAATAACAGGAAAAAACTGCTATGCAAAAGAGTTATCCGATGCATAGCAGGTTTTTTTTATTTTTATACAGATGACAGCCTTTTGGTTAAAAAGGTATGAAATAATAGAATGGTGTTTTTACAAAGTTTTTATATTTCAGAGTCTTGTGTTTTGCGGAAAGTCATGGTAAACTAACTGTATTAAAACAATTAATACACCTAATACACTAAGGACAGCAGAATGGTGAAAAGAATTGTCCTGTCCATAGTGAACAGAGAGGAGAGAGGCCATGATCATACTTGACTACCAGGACCGGCGGCCTATTTATGAGCAGGTGGTGGAGAAATTCCGAATCCTGATTTTAAATGGAGCGCTGGAGCCGGGCGCACAGATGCCCTCCGTGCGGCAGCTTGCCATGGAATTATCCGTGAATCCAAATACCATTCAGAGGGCGTATATGGAACTGGAGCAGGAGGGATATATTTATCCTGTGAAGGGAAAAGGAAATTATATTTCAGACACCGAAGAGCTGATACGCAATACAAGAGAAGACTATTACCAGGAAGTGCGTAAGCTGGTGGAAAAAGGCTGCCAGATAGGCGCCGAGGAAGAGGAAGTCATTCGGATCGTCAGAAACTGTTATAAGGAGGCGGGGAAATGATTGAGATTAAGGAATGCAGCAAGCGGTTTGGAAAAGTACAGGCTGTAAATAAGGTAAGCCTTGATATCTGTGAGCGGGAAGTTTTTGGTCTTGTGGGCAGCAACGGCGCAGGGAAAAGTACGCTTCTTCGCATGGCAGCGGGAATCATCCGGCCGGACAGCGGGGAAATCCTCATAGACGACAGCCCGGTATATGAGAATGAAGAGATAAAAAAGAACTTTTTCTATATATCAGACAACTGTTATTTCCCGGTAAACTACACGCCCAATGACCTGGCAGGATTTTACAGAAATTACTATCCGGGCTTTCAGATAAAGCGTTTTGCAAAACTGATGGAGCATTTTCATCTGGATGGAAACAGAAAAATTCATACCTTTTCAAAGGGAATGAAGAAGCAGCTCTTTGTGATTCTGGGAATCAGCGCAGGAACGAAGTATCTTCTGTGCGATGAAACCTTTGACGGTCTGGATCCGGTGATGCGTCAGGCAGTGAAGAGTCTCTTTGCATCGGAGATTATGAACAGGGAATTTACTCCGGTAATAGCCTCTCACAATCTGAGGGAGCTGGAGGAAATCTGTGATCATGTGGGGCTTCTTCACAGAGGAGGAATTATTCTTTCCCGGGATCTGGAAGATATGAAATTCCATATTCATAAGATTCAGTGTGTATTTACAGACAAGGAGAAAGAAAAAGAGCTGAAAAGAGAACTGGAAATCCTGAAAGTACAGCACCAGGGTTCTCTTATGCTGATTGTGGCAAGGGGAACAAGAACAGAAATCCTACAGCGCATTCAGTCGAAAAACCCGCTGTTTTGTGAGGTGATTCCACTGACCCTTGAGGAAATCTTTATCAGCGAGACGGAGGTGGCAGGTTATGAAGTCAAAAACATTTTTGAATAATTCTCTGAGAAGCAGAGTGAAAGGACAGCTTTGGATTCCGATTCTGCTGGCAATCGGCTTTTTCCTGGCATTTCCGGTGGCAGGAATCATGTCTCTGGAAAACTGGGATGTCTTTCAGTATACGGCGGAACGAATTGCAAGGTGCTATCAGAATCTGTGGAAAGATGGATTTGTGCTGACAGGAGCAGTGATCACTTTTGCTGCAGCCTTTATCAATGGAATAAATGGATTCTGGTATCTGTATTCTTCTGAAAAGGTGGACTTTTATCACTGCCTTCCTGTGAAAAGAAGTCAGATGTTCTGGGAGAAGACTACAGCTGGACTCTGGTATTTCCTGATACCTTATGCGGCCATGGAATTTCTGGCAGTATGTGTCGGCGCTTTGCGGGGATACTTCAGTCTGGCGCTTATGGGGATGGCGCTGAAAATGCTCTTTGTCCATTTGGTTCTGTATCTCTGGTCCTATTTTTGCGTGGTGCTTGCCATTTCCCTTACCGGAAATCTTCTTATGGGAGGGCTGATGACAGCGGGGATTTTTCTGTATGGACCGATATTAGGATATATTATAGAAGCATCAAAGATAAACTTTTTTCAGACCTATACGACCAACGATTTCAGACAGTGGGTTCAGGCTTATCCGGGACTTTACTTTTCACCTCTGACTTTAACCGGTATATTCAGGAACGAATACAGCGCAGGGCTGGGATATTGGAAAAATATCCTGTTGATGCTTTTACTGGCGGCGACAGTTGCCGTGGCAGCATTTTTCGCATATAAAAAACGTCCCATGGAGACTGCCGGGAAGTCCATGGTCTACAGATTTGCGGCAATTCTTGTGGAATTTATGATCGTAATTCCGGCGGGTCTGGGAATAGGAATGCTCTTTTATATGTTGTCCAATGGCGGAAAAAAAGATCTGTGGTATGTTCTGGGACTTGTTTTCGGTACACTGCTTATCCATTGTCTGCTGCAGGTGATCTATCAGCTTGACTTCCGCAGATTTTTCAGTGGAAAGCTTCAGCTTGTCCTTGCAGGAGCCTGCGTGGCTCTGGCGGCTCTTGTATTTCGGTTCGACCTGCTGGGATATGACACATATCTGCCGGAATACGAAAAGCTGGAAAAAATAGAGGTAGACTGGTCTGTTTTATCCGGAAGAGAAAACGTAAATGACAAATATGAAGAAAAAAACGGGAAATTTGAAAGAACCATATGGTGGAGCGAGACAGAAAAGTCGCCCGATTTATATGAGGATATCAGGCACATTGTGGAAAAACAGGAGGAGCGCAATCAGGGGGAACCCTACGAAAACTATGCAAACCCTATTACATTAAAATATACCAGCAGCCAGGGACGGACTGCCATAAGAAAGTACTGGGCAAGTCCGGAAGAGAAAAAAGAAATTTTAAAAGCATGTGACAGAAACGGCGGATACAGGGAGAATAAATATTCCTTCCTGCAGATCCCGGCGGAATATTTAAGCGCAATCAATTGCGACTATATCAACGGAGAAACATATTCAATACCTCAGAAAGAAAGAGATGCGCTTCTTGAAGCTTTAAAACAGGATATTGAGGAAGCGGATACAGAGACGCTTTTTGGAATCCCCGCTGCAGGATTATCCTTCAATTATTCAAATGTACCTGCAACAGACGAAGAGCAGACGGATGTGTGGGGGTATGTATATGTATATCCGGAATACGAAAGAACTCTTGCAATTCTGAAAGAAACAGGTTATCCTCTTTCTATGGAAGAAATAGACATTGAGTCTGCGAAGTACAGTGTGCTGGGATCACAGGTTTCTGATGAGGAGATATATCTGACAGACAGTAAATCACTGGAGGAATTGAAGAAAGCGCTGATTCCTTATGGGATGGACGCAGGATGGATTGACATAGAGGACAGGATTTATGTCACTGTGAAGATCGCAGGGGAGCGAAACGAGGGGGCCTATTATCTGATCAAAGACAGGATGCCCCAGTTTATGAAAGATGTTGTCGAGAAGGAATATGAAAAAAACGGTGAACAGACTCAGGATTTTATAGAAGATATAGTAGAAGCAGAGGAGTCATGGATAGATTAAAGAGGGCAGAGCCTGCTAAACCTTCCTGGCTGTGCGGCGTTTCTTCCGAAATGAAGTTAGAGCATAGTGACAGGAGGAAGTTATGAGTAAAGCAGTTCGCCTGGATAAATTTCTTGCAGATGCAGGAGCAGGGACAAGAAGCGAGGTAAAAAAACTGATCCAGAAGGGAAGGGTGCAGGTCAACGGCACTGCGGCGAAGAAGCCGGAAGAAAAAGTTTCTGAGGAAGACGAGGTTTTTCTGGACGGAGAACGAATCGGCGCAGCGCCGGAATTTGTATATTATCTTCTGCATAAGCCGGCGGGGTATGTCAGCGCTACAGAGGACAGCCGTGACCGGACGGTTCTGGAGCTGATTCCTCCAGAGTTTATGCGTAAAGGGCTTTTTCCGGTGGGACGTCTTGACAAGGATACGGAAGGACTGCTTTTGATCACAGATGACGGAGCTCTTGCCCATGATCTTCTTTCCCCGAAAAAACATGTGGAAAAAACCTATTATGCCCAGGTCGAAGGGGAGATGACGCCGATAGATAAGGCTGACTTTGAAAAAGGGCTTGATATCGGGGAAAAAAACCGCACCCTTCCGGCGAAGCTGGAAATCCTTTCCGCAGGTGAAGGCAGATCGGAAATCCTCCTGACCATATGCGAAGGAAAATTCCACCAGGTGAAGCGTATGGTAA
>DXXQ01000116.1 GCA_019416265.1 Clostridiales bacterium
AGTCATCCATCCAACGGGAACCGGAAAATCCTTTCTTGGCTTTAAGCTTGCAGAAGATCATCCGGATTCGCGAATTTTGTGGCTTGCGCCAAGTGAATATATTTTCCATACACAGAAGGAAAACTATATCAGGGCGGGAGGATCAGAAGAAGCGTTAAGAAACGTCACGTTTTCAACCTATGCAAAGCTTATGTGGGAGGAAGAGGACGCAGACACAAGGGAAGCAGATTATATCATCCTTGATGAATTTCACAGGTGCGGTGCTGCAGAATGGGGAAAAAGCGTAAACAGACTGTTGAGTAACTGTCCTTCGGCAAAGATATTAGGACTTTCTGCAACAAATGTAAGATATCTGGATAACCAAAGGGACATGGCAGAAGAAATTTTCGAAGGTCATGTGGCGTCCAGAATGAGTCTGGGTGAAGCAATCAGTCTGAATATTTTACCGGCGCCGATATATGTGATCTCTCTATATTCTTATGGAGAAGAATTGAAAAAGCTTGCTGAAAGAGCAGAAGCTTTAAAGAATCGGGAAGCACGCAAACAAAGTGAAGAGCTCTTAGAGAGGCTCCGAAGAAGCCTGCAAAGTGCGGACGGCCCCGAAAAGATTTTCAAAAAGCACATGAAGCCCCATGGGAAATATCTGGTTTTTTGTGCGGGGAAAGAGCATATGGACGAGATGATGGAGCTTTCCAGCCGGTGGTTCTGCGGACTTGATCGGGAACCGCATATCTACAGGGTATATTACGACAGCAGTGAAAGCCGTGGACAGTTTAAGGCCTTTTGTCAGGATGAAAGCAGGCATCTGAAGCTGTTGTACTGTATCGATATGCTCAACGAAGGAATTCATGTGGGAAACATTGACGGCGTGATCTTACTCCGCCCCACAGTTTCTCCCATTCTGTATTTACAGCAGGTAGGCCGGGCGCTTTCCGCTGCCAGAGAGGGGCAGCCGGTAATTTTTGATATTGTTAACAATTTTGACAGCCTGTACTGCATCGATTCTTTACAGGAGGAAATAGAAGAAGCGTTCTGTGCCATACCGGAAAGCAGAAAAGGACTGTTCCCGGGGCGGTTTCAGATCATTGATGAGATCAGAGACTGCAGGGCGATTTTCGACCAGCTTCAGAGGAGCCTGACCGCATCCTGGGACATCTGGTATCAGGAAGCCTGGAAATTCCACAGTTCCTATGGCCATCTGAGAGTTCCCAGAGGGTATGTGACGGAAAACGGCCTTGCCCTGGGAAGCTGGATCCGCACACAGCGGAAAGTGAGACAGGGCAGAAGCCCGGGAATCCTTACAGAAGAACAGATTGGGAAATTAGATGCCCTGGGAATGATCTGGGAAAATGTGCCGGATCATGCCTGGATGACAGCTTATGAAGAATTGAAGGGATATGTCAGGGAACATGGCAGTGCAGAGATAACTGACAGATATTGTACAGAAACAGGCTTTGCCCTGGGAAGATGGGTGTCCAGACAGAGAAAGCTTTCCGTAGAAAATGCTCTGGACGAGGAAAAAATGAAACTTTTGAAGGAAGCAGGTTTTGTGTGGGACAAAAAGGAACAGGACTGGAGGCTTTTCTATGAAGCGGCCGGGGCTTACTACCGTGCCAGAGGGCATCTGGATGTTCCGGTAAACTATTGCACAAAAGACGGTCTGCGTCTCGGCAGATGGATCAGAGCGCAGCGCTGCAATGCGGTTCACCTGCCAGAGGAAAAGCGGGAAGCGCTGGAGGAGATCGGAATCTGCTGGGAGAACTGTTATGACAGTAAATTTGAAGAGAAATACCGGCTGGCTGAATCCTATTTCAGGGAGCATGGAAATCTGGAAGTTCCGGTGAATTACACCGTAGACGGTATACGGCTGGGCAAATGGATCAGCAATATGCGCATTGCAAGACAGGAGGGCAGCAATACCAATTATCAGCTCACAGAGGAGCGGATCCAAAGACTTTCCTGCATCGGCATGGTCTGGGAGACCTCCTGGGATATCCGTTTTCATCTGGCTGAAAGCTATTATCATGAGCATGGAAATCTGCGGATACCGCAGAGCTATGTGACGCCTGACCGTATCTGGCTGGGAAAATGGGTTGCGGAGCAGCGGAAGAAATACCATAACAGCACCGGAAGGAAACGCCTGACAGATACCCAGATCCGGAAGCTGGAAGGCATCGGTATGGAGTGGGAAATAACAAATGACTTACAGGAGAGCCCCTCTGCGGTTTCTTTGTGAAAACAGTTGGGGATGAAAATGTAAGGGAAGGATAACACAAAGGGAAAGAAAGAGAAATGTATAGGAAAAATTCAAACGGCTGGATCAAGCATGTGGACTTTATCCTGCTGGATCTGCTGTGCGTGCAGCTTGCGTTTTACATCTCATATGTGCTGCGTCAGGGGGAGTGGAATCCCTATGTGGTTCCGCTGTACCGGAACATGGCGATCTTTGTAGAGCTTGCTGACATCATTCTGATTTTTCTTTTTGAGGCATATAAAAATGTTTTGAAAAGAGGGTATTATAAGGAATTTGCTTCTTCGGTGAAGCAGGCGCTGATGCTGCTGCTTGTGTGCAGTCTGTACCTGATCACAATGCAGGATGGCAACGAGTATTCCAGGATTGCCCTGTACACAATGGTTGCCCTGTACGGCTTACTGACATATGTAACCCGTCTGGCCTGGAGATCGTTTTTGCATAAGCGGATGAAAAACGGAGGGGACACCTCTCTGGTGATCATCACCACCAGCAGGATCGCGGAGAATGTGATCCGCAATATAAAAGAAAAAAACTACGATATGTACAAGCTCAGCGGAGTAATTGTACTGGATAAAGATATGAGCGGTACGCTCATTGAGGGGATCCCTGTTGTGGCAGACGGGGAAAATGCAGCGGAGTGCCTTCTTCAGATGTGGGTGGATGAGGTGTTCATCAATCTTGATGAAAAGGATCCTTATCCGAAAGAGCTGATCGACCGCTGTACAGAGATGGCTTTGACAGTCCATCTGAACCTTGCGAAAACATCAGAAGGGGCAGGCGGGAGCCAGTTTGTGGAACGGATCGGGGATTATACCGTATTGACCACAAGCTTAAACTTTATGACCTTTAAACAGGCTGTGCTGAAAAGGTGTATCGATATCGCTGCAGGGATTTTCGGCTGTCTTGCAACGGGTATCATATTTATCTTTATCGCGCCGATCATTTATATCAGTTCACCAGGCCCGATTTTTTTCTCGCAGGAGAGAGTAGGACAGAATGGAAAAACATTCAAAATGTATAAGTTCCGAAGCATGTATATGGATGCGGAAGAGAGAAAAGCGGAGCTTATGAAAGAAAACAAGATGAGCAGTGATCTGATGTTCAAGCTGGACTTCGATCCAAGGATCATTGGGAACAGGATCCTGCCGGACGGAACGAAAAAGACAGGGATCGGTCAGTTTATCAGGGCGACATCACTGGATGAATTCCCCCAGTTTTTCAATATC
The DNA here is from genome assembly GCA_019416265.1 of Clostridiales bacterium. Classification (GTDB taxonomy): domain Bacteria; phylum Bacillota; class Clostridia; order Lachnospirales; family Lachnospiraceae; genus Blautia_A. The sequence goes on from DXXQ01000116.1 coordinate 3,481, forward strand.
TTGCTGGGACACATGTCGCTGGTAGGCTACAGGCCGGCCCTTCCATCAGAGTATGAACACTACAAATTCCACCATCGTGCAAGGATATCCATGAAGCCGGGACTCACCGGAATGTGGCAGGTAAGCGGCCGGAGTGACATCACGGACTTTGAGGAAGTGGTGAAGCTGGATACGGAATATATACGAA
>DXXQ01000117.1 GCA_019416265.1 Clostridiales bacterium
TTTAAATATTTCACGATATTTGTGATTGACAGCTTTGGTGGCGCTGACACAAAACAATGAACGTGATCTCCTTCACCGGCTTCAAACAGATGGACGGTAAACCCTTTATCCTCAGCAATCTGCTGCACGAGCATTTTTAGGTGTGACTCGATTTCTTTGGACAGGCTCTTTCTTCTGTACTTCACAGACCATACCACATGGTAGTTAATATTATATACAGAAGTACGTGCATGTATTAAATTTTCTTTCATACATATAGTATAACATGCTTTGTTCTCAAAAACAACCATATGTTCGTTTTTTTAAATTAAAAATCAACGCTTTCATCTCGGCAATTAAATAACCGAGGATTCCCGCTTCTCATCCTAAAAATTCATTAATAGTGATCCCTAATATATTACACAGTTCTATATAAACAGATACATCCGGAAGACAAATTCCCCGTTCCCACTTTGAAACTGATTTATCACTCATTCCCAATTTCTCAGCTAATTGTTTCTGAGTGAGTCCTAATTCTTTTCTTTTTTGCGCAAGATACATTCCTGTTTTTTGTAAATTCATAGCTCGTCCTCCCTTCTTGATACCTCGATTATATTAAAAAAATCTTATTTTTCACACCCCTTAGAAGTAGAATGCTTAATTTTTGTTGAAAAATCAACCCGGATGTGCGGTCTTTCATGACAAAACTTTAAATTTTTCAGTTGAAGCTAAGCTAGGTTCATAGGATTATCATCCATCACAATACGGAACTTCTTTTCAATTTAAAAAACGGAACTACGTTCTGTTTCTCTGTATATTCTGAAATAAATTCAAGTATGTTCTTTTTTGAACATCACTTCCGGGTAAGGTGATTTTCCGGAAAGAAACTCACAAAATCAGTTCTCTTCGCATATACTGACTTGAGAGTGTGTGACAGGAGTTGTGTGATTTTGGAGCAATCTTGGAGGGATTTCATAAGAATGCAGCAATCGCAAAATGAGAATACAGACAGAGGACAGCTTCAGGTATCGGTTGTAAACAGTCAGAATAATTACCCTGTAGAAAATGCAAAGGTGAGAATTGCCTTTACAGGAGACCCGGACAGTGTGGTGGAGGAGCTGGTGACAGATTCCTCAGGGAGAACGCCTGTGATCGAGTTAAAGACTCCGCCTATGGAATACAGCCAGACTCCGGGGGAGGATCAGCCTTATTCGGAATATACGGTTAAGATCGATGCAGAGGGATTTGAACCCAAGGAAGTGGCGGGAAGCGAGATGCTGCCGGAGGTACTTTCCCAGCAACAGGCTGTTGTAAACCCGCGCCTGCCGGGGGAAACGTTTCAGAGGGTTGTGATTCCGCCCCATACCTTGTTTTATCAATATCCGCCTAAAAATCCTGAGTCAGAAATAAAGCCCGTCAACGAATCAGGAGAAATCGTGCTCAGCAAAGTAGTAGTTCCCGAATATGTCATAGTACACGACGGCCCTGTAGGAGACAGGGCGGCAAGAAATTATTATGTGCGTTACCGGGATTATATCAAAAATGTAGCCAGCAGTGAGATCTATGCCACCTGGCCGGACGATACCATAAGGGCAAATGTGCTGGCGATCATGTCGTTTACCCTGAACAGGGTTTACACGGAGTGGTACCGGAATCAACAGTAATTCAGTATTGCAGGAGCCTGATATTCGATTCACTGAATATTAAAATCAATGGAAAAAGTTAGAGGAGATTTTGAAATTAGATAATTATGTAGTCACTTTTTTGAGGAATGATGATTGGAAAATATGAACTTTCATTATGGGGAATTTCATTCGCTGAAAGATAACACGATGACTCTTCCTGAAAAACAGATTACAGCCTTTATCGGACGAAGTGGATGTGGGAAATCCACATTACTAAAATCGTTAAACGGAATAAATAATCTGGTTGAGGGGGGACAGCAGCATCGTCTTTGTGTAGGCCTGTTTTTATTGACGATAATTATTCAGGGTATTATAATAAATATTGTACTAGAGCATGAATGCTTAATATGGTCGTACAAGGAGGATGAATGATGAAAGAAAAAGTATTATGTAAATTCGAAAAAACTGCAGACAGCATGTATCTTGATTCTTTGGGCTATGATGCTGGCAGTTCTTTGACCAGTACAGGTTAATGCTACAGAAGATTCCAAGAAGATCACACTTAATAAGACGACTGCATCTCAATTCTAAGGAAGTTCTTTTTATCTGAAAGCTTTTGGTGATTCTAAAAATGTTATCCTAAACAATGAAATTACGTGGATAAGCAATAATAAGAAGATTGCAGTTGTAAATGTGAAAGGTAAAGTAAAAATTACCGGTATTGGCACAGTTACAATTATGGCTGCACTTGCAAATGGAGAAAAATCTTCCTGCAAAGTGACTGGTTTTATGGATTAGTTATCAAAAGGACAAAAAATTTTATAAATGTTTAAGATCAAAGCAATCTCATTGAGAGCGACGTGACAGATACGGTTAAAAGAAAACCGCACGAATAATTAAACCGAAAAAAGTGGGAACGATAACCGGAACCACAACTGTGGATGGAAAGGATATCTTTATTCGAGTTTATTTGAAATAATCTTAACATCATTGGTGAAATTGTCTGGCAGGGTGAATATGTTTAAGGCAACATAATTAATTAAGAACGCTGCATTCTCCGGTAAAAAGAGTTTGTGGAGTTCGTTTTGTATTAATAGAGGGGAAAGGATTATGAATTTACATTTAAAGAAATGGATAGGAAAATGGCGTCTGCATTTTATGACTTTAGGGCTGATTCTGATAAGTATGGTCGCAGTCCCAGTATCTGCGAATACGGCAGATGTTCCCGGGGCGGCATATGCAGAGCAGTACAGGGAAGAGATTAGGGGCTCTTGGCAGGGAGAAAGGAGAACATCTATAGGTTCTATTGAACATCCTGCGAAAGCTCCTGCAGGAACCTTTGTCAAAAATGGTTCACAGTGGAGTTACCAATATAAGGACGGTACCATTGCGAAGAATGCATGTCTGGTCATCAATAGGAAAATTTATTATTTTAATAAATACGGTCAGCGTTGGTACGGTATGCATACGCTGAACGGAAAGAGATATTATTTCGGAACAAAGAATCAGGGTTGGCTTTACAGGAATAAATTGTTTTCCTATAAAGGTGACACTTATTTTACAAATAGGGATGGCACGCTGAAAAAAGGTTGGTTTACCGTAGAAAAGTCAGGAAAAACCTATTATTTCGGCTCCGATGGAAAAGCGTATAAGGGCAGAAAGAAGATTAACGGAGTCAACTATTATTTTAGCAGTTCAGGGGAACTTTTCCGTACAGGAGTAAATTTAAAGGTTTCTTCTGACTGTGCGATACTCATTGATGCAGATACCGGAAAGATAATCTTTGGAAAAAATGAAAATATGCGTCATGCAAATGCAAGCACAACGAAGATTTTGACATGTATTCTGGCGTTGGAAAACTGTAAACTGAATGAAAAGGTAAAAGTTTCTGCAAATGCAGCAGCTCAGGAACCGGTGAAACTTTATATGCAAAAGGGTGAGATTTTTTATCTTAAAGATCTACTGTATTCTCTGATGCTTCCGTCTCACAATGATACGGCGGTTGCTATTGCTGAGCATGTGAGTGGTTCCGAGAAAAAATTTGTGAATCTAATGAACAAAAAGGCAGTTTCTCTTGGCTGTATGAATACACATTTTGCTACGCCGAACGGACTGGATGCGGGACTTAATCATTATACCACTGCTTCAGATCTTTCAAAAATTGCCAGATATGCGATTAAGAACCCTGTATTCCGCAAGATGATAAATACAGCAAGTTATGACTTTACCAGTCTGAATACAAAGCGGCATTTTTATGTTAGTACAACCAATTCCCTGCTGGGATGCTTTCCGGGAGTCGTGGGAATGAAGACAGGATATACAAATAAAGCGGGATACTGTTTTGTTGGTCTTTGCAATGCAAAGTCCGGAAAAAAGTATATCAGCGTCGTTTTGGGCGCTCCAAATTCCAGTGTGAGATGGAATGACTCTAGAACCCTGCTGAAATATGCATATGCACATTAAAAATTGGAACAGGCTGTCAGCAGAAAGCCTTGCTTGATATGCCCAAACCCAGCGCTATAATACAAGCAAAGGGCAAAGCCCGAAAAATCGGCTTTGCCCTTTAGTAACTAATGACATATCTTATATCTGTTTTTTGTTTATACAGACTTTGAAGCGGTTTCCTAAAAAAACTCTTTTATTGAGATAGGAATTTTTAACACATTGTATCACTATTTTTATCGTTTTATTGTTTTTACAGAAGAATACAAACTATAAGATCTCATATTATCATAGACTTTACAGTAAGCTTGTACTCTATACTTGTATGTCGTTCCCTTTTTTACTTTGTTATCTGTGAAATAAGTTTTTCCATTAACAGTAGCAACTTTACTCCATTTTTTTCCGCTACTTCTCTCAACAATATATCCATCAGCAAAAGGAATCTTAGACCAACTAACTTTAATGGCGCGGCTTCCAGAGTTTGCAACCTTTATAGATGGTGTTTTCAGCGTAATATAAAAAGGCTTGCTGATACTTCCGAAATAGATGCCTTTTCCGTTCACTATTGCCAGTGCATTACCAATGTTTTTATTGTTGTAATAGCTAATAGAATAATCTTTATCTTTCTTTAAAAGTTTTTTTCCATATTTAATGGTAAAATTCGGCTTTATCTCTTTTCCGGTATAAGTGAACGTAGTCTTTCCGGAAATCTTGACCTTAGAAAAATCATAGCTTTTTGTACCTGGGGTAACAATAAACCCTGCTTTAGAAGGTAAATAATTTCCTGCTCCATCTACCGAAAAAGAGAGAAGATAGGTGGTATTTGGTTTGAGTGTACAAACCTTTCCTTCAAGTACACTAATCGTTTTGCCTTCAGTTCCTTTTTCTCCCAGTTTTGTTACTTTAACTGCTCCGCGGTGAAAACTGGACTGAATCAAGTACTTCGTAGTCTTTCCTGTCTTAAATCTCATGCAAATGCTATTATTTCCATATGTAGAAACAGATTTTTCACCTTTTCCATTAATGATCGGTATTTCATTCAGGCTTTTTACTTTAACATTTTTAATTACTGTATTTGTTTTATAGTCTCCAATAAACAAATAGGCATCATAAGTACCCGGCTTCATATTGCTGGTTGTTCCATCTGGATTTAATGAAAATTTCACATCTTCTCCATATTGTGTGCGAGGAGTATAGAGACCATAAGTATCACCGGTTTCAATGCTTTCAGAGGTTCCATCTTCGTACGTGATTTTCAGACGTCCCCCTAAAAGTGTCAATTTATTTTCAAGATATTGATAAACCCACTTACGGGTAGGCTCTTTTTCAATTTCAACAGATTTGATTGCGGGTGCTTTTTTTGCAAAAAACTGAATAGAAGTATTTCGATCAAGATAATTAGCAACAAAATAATACGCCTTCCCAGCCTGAAATTTATTATATTGTGGGATAAAGATTTCATAAGACGAATCATAAATATCGAAGGACATATTCTCTGGATTGTCTGAGCTAACTACGTATCCTACAGATTCAGCTGGAACAAATTTCGTACATGCAAACGTACCAGAAGCTTTAACATTTGCCACATAAGTCCCATTTTCATCTAAAGTCATTTCTGGAATGTTAGCAGGGTCAACAATACGTACAATTGTTGTATCAGAAATGTCAAAATCATAATCGTATTCTACAGTAAGCAAGTAATCGCCCTTATCCAGACAGCCTACGTCTATGTTAAGATCACTTCCATCCATGTTTGTAATATTACAGGTGAATTCGTTACCCAGACTATCGCAAAAACCGTAATCATACTCTGAATATTCCAAAAGCTGTCTGGTATTATCAGAGTAGGTGACTTCTATCTGCAGACCTGTCAAATCAAAAGACTCTTGACCGTAGAACGACTCCAAGCCATAATAATACTCTACTCTGTCTGGATCATTTACAATCTGCAGATCTGTTATTACTGCGTCTATATCTGTTTCTGCCATCATAGTTTTGGAAGTCTCAGCTTCTTCTAAAGATGTAAATACTTCTGCAGAAGCCTCTTCTTCCTGAGCGGAACCTGCCGAAAACATGGCGTCTTCTGCCAGAGGTTCACTTGTAAAACAAGTTGCGTATGCAGGTGAAGTGGATGTAGTAATTAGCGCACTGCACAAAAATAAAGTTATTATTTTCTTTTTCATATGAAATCCTCCTTCTTAAAAATTCATACAAATTTTTTAGGTTACAGATTCGTTCTTCTAATATTTTAGGTTTTTTATAGAAACAACAAATCTATTTTCAGATTATTCCTTTTTCAATGTATTGTCAACTATAAATGAGCAAATTTAGGGTTCAATATTCCACTCCTGCATTTTTTGAGAAAGTATTTTTCGTCATATCCTTGACGAAAACGTAGATGCTTTATCCTATGCGACATGCGAGTGATGCAGAAGATTATAATTATGGGGAGAAGGAGTTCTTTTCTCCAACGCGGCATGTTGATGATACAGAATAATAAAAACGGAGATAAATTATGGTAGATGAATTGAATACAAAAAATTCACATAAATTAATACAAATACATATTTGGAGAATATGATGGAAAATTTAGATTACAACAAAATTGAAATTGAGAAATCAGATATAAAAATCTGCCTTCTATTCCCGTCAAAAACAGAAGAGAATGATGAAGTCCGTAAAGATATCAGGGCGATTCTCGCAGGTGCTTTGCGCGAACAGGTAGAACATAGAACACATTGACAAAAATAGAGTGGAGCAGGGAGTATAACTCTCTGCTCCGCTCAATGTAAAGAAATTTTTCAAATGGGAAGGATGGCTATTATATATGAAGAAAAAAGTAAGGATGCTTCTTCGTGTAAGCTCCAATCAGCAGTTGGAAGCAGACGGAGATTTAAGTATTCAGAGACAGCTTGTAAGGGAATACATAGAAAAAAAATTGGACTGGAAGCTGGATACAAAAGAGTATTTTGAGGGCAGTAACAGTGGTTATCACAATTCTGTAGCAGATCGAGATGTGCTTCAGGAAGCGTTGCAGGATGCAGAAGCCGGAGAATATCAGGTTCTGGTGGCATACAAAGATGACAGAATTGGAAGACGTATGTGGGAAATTGGGGCATATGTTATGGCACTGAAAAATTGCGGTGTAGACATTTATACGGTAAAAGATGGGTGTATTTCACCGGAATCAGATGATATTATGGGGCAGATGGTGCTAGCACTGCGTTACGGAAATGCTCAGAAAAGCAGTTCAGATACAGGAATGCGTGTGAAGGACTCGGCCCAGAAGATGGTACAGGGAGGAAAATTTGTAGGTGGAACACCGCCATATGGATATAAGCTGGAATTGTCAGGTGAGATTAGTAAGCATGGACGTGCTCTGCATCATTTGGTGATTGAACCGGAACGGGCAGAAGTGGTAAAATATATCTACGAACTGTCCTTAAATAAAGAATACGGTTCTGCAAAGATTGCCAAAATATTAAATTTCCATGAGGTATATAAAAAGATGGCTCCCAAAGATTATTGGAAGTCAGGAACGGTTACCAGTATATTGACAAACCCTATTTATACAGGAAGGACTGCATACAAACGTCGGGAAAAAGTCAACGGCAAATTCAAACGTCTGGATAGTGAAAAATGGATTATTGCATCAGAACCAAACCAGAAACTGATTGTTATAGACGATGATATCTGGAATAAGGTACAGGAAAGAAGGGAGCGCAGAGGCAGCAAATATAAAAAAAGTCTTAAAAACCAAGATGTAACAGTGATTCAGCGTAATAGTGGAGAATTGGCATTGATTGATGTTATATACTGCGGCTATTGTGGCAGTAAGATGACTAATGGCAGTAAATATAATTATTGGACGATTAAGGATACAGGGGAACGGCGTACCAGCAAAATACCCATTTACAAATGTCAGAATGCCTGGCAGGGAATTCCGCATGACAAAAGCAAGCAATACCGTGCAGATAAAATTGAACCGGTTGTTTTTGAGGCTATTGCCAGCTATATAGGTGTTTTACAGGAAAATGAAGATGTATTTCAGCAAATTGAAGATAATAAAAATAGGGAAATACTCTTGAAGAAAGGAGAATTGAAGAAAGAAAAACAGGAATTAGAAAAAATACAAAATAAGATCAGTGTAATGGAAAGCCATATACCAGATGCAATGACTGGAGATTACCCTTTAAATTTGAAAGAGCTGATGGATGTTATTCGGAAGCACAAAGAGCAGATGCAACAGCAGCAGAAAGTGGTTTTACAAAAAGAATCAGAGTTAAAAAGCATAGATGTTTCCACCAGAGACTGGGAGCAGCTTAGGAAAGAGATTCCCAGTTGGCAGGAGGTGTTCCTCAATTCGGATACTGCAACCAAGCGTGTATTAGTGAATAAGCTTATAAAACGTATAGAAATCAAGAAAGATGAGATAAGGGTAGAGTTTAAAATAAACCTGAATGATTTCTTGCCTCAACCCCGAATTACTGATGGTTTCGACGTATCGAAATAAAGGCTACGATTTCACCATAACCTCCTCCACAGCCTACGACCATAAATGGATATACGGGCGGAATATTTTTGACCCTATTGACAGAATTGTGGATGAACTTTTTGAAAATTATCTTTCCAGACCAAATGTGAAGCAGCCGATCCTGACACAGTACTGCGACGGGGAAATGGTACGGTGTGCAGATAGAGGCTGGATGACCCAGTGGGGAAGTAAAAGTCTGGGAGATCAGGGGTATTCCCCTATAGAAATACTCAGATCTTTTTACGGAAACGATATGTATATTAATGTGGCTGAGGAAATTTCCGGCATTCCGTCTTCCTGGCCGGGGTATGACCTGACGCTGGGGGCATCCGGAAATAAGGTGAGGCAGATTCAGGAACAGCTGAATACCATAGCAGGGGCGTACCCGGCGATTCCCAGGCTGGCAGTGGACGGGATTTACGGGCGGGAAACAGAGAAGGCAGTGAGCTCTTTTCAGGATGTTTTCGGACTTCCGGTTACCGGGATCATAGATTATCCGACCTGGTATAAAATTCAGGAAGTCTATGTGGGAGTAAGCCGGATCGCAGAACTCAGATAAAAAATCACGACAGCAGGAATTTTTGGCAGCAGCAGGGAATATGATTATAACAGACAAAAAAATCCTGCATCTTCAAAAGATGCAGGAAATAAAAAATGCGGAAGATGGGACTTGAACCCACACGAGCGCATTGCTCACAAGATCCTTAGTCTTGCTCGTCTGCCAGTTCCGACACTTCCTCATATCGCGTTTCTTTGGGACTTATTTTCGTTTGTCCCTCGCGACAAGTGATACTATACCAAAGG
>DXXQ01000118.1 GCA_019416265.1 Clostridiales bacterium
GAAAAAGCAGGTTTGTCTGCAGAATCTGACCAACAATGGTCTTTATATTGTATTGTAAGGAGGATTTAGTCATGACACATACCATAGAAAACCGGTTTCTTCGGGTTTCCGTGAAGGATCACGGCGCAGAATTGTGCAGTATTTTTGACAAGGAGAAAAACAGGGAGGTGCTCTGGCAGGCGGATCCCACATTCTGGAAACGCCATGCACCGGTTCTTTTTCCCAATGTGGGACGCCATTATCTGGATCATTTCCGGACTCTTGGCAGAGAATTTTCTTCCAAACAGCACGGTTTTGCCCGGGACAGCGAATTTGTCTGCACCTGTGAAACAGATGCTTCCGTCACCCATGTCCTGAAATCTTCTCCGGAAACTCTGGAAAAATATCCTTATGAGTTCCAGCTGGAGATTACCCATACTTTGAAAGACCGTACTGTAGCCGTTTCCTGGAAGGTGACCAATCCGGACGGGGAAACCATGTATTTCACCATCGGCGGTCATCCTGCTTTCAATGTTCCGGCCGACGGCCAGGGCAGACAGAGCGAGTATTTCCTTTCTTTTGAGGGAAAGGATTCTCTGACTTATTATCTTGTTGACCCGAACCACGGCACTGCCAGACCAGAGGAACCTCATACCCTTTCTCTTACAGATGGCTGCTGCAGAATTGACGAGCATATGTTTGATAAGGATGCTCTTGTGGTTGACGGTCAGATTGAAAAGGCTTCTATTCTTTTCCCTGACAAAACGCCGTATGTTTCTCTTTCCTGCAAGAATTTTCCGAATTTCGGGATCTGGTCTGTTCCGGGAGCTCCTTTTGTTTGTCTGGAGCCATGGATGGGACGGTGCGACGACTGCGGCTTCCAGGGAACTCTTGCCGAGAAAGCAAATATTAATGTGCTGAAAAAAGGAGAAGAGTTTCATAAGGAGTATTGGATCGAGATCTGCTGAGGCAGCTCTTACCTTCGCTTTCACTGACAGCCCCTTTTGCGGGGGAGGGGCAGCTTAGAACTTACTATTTTTTATTTCAGGAGGACTTTCATGACTAGAGAACAATTTCAGACACTGACACAGAAGATTCTTCTCCTTGACGGAGCAACAGGTTCTAATCTTATGGCTGCGGGGATGCCCCGGGGAATCTGCACGGAAAAATGGATTCTGGAAAACAGGGATATTTTTCTGAATCTTCAGCGCGCTTACGTTCGTGCAGGCAGCCGCGCTGTTTACGCCCCTACGTTCGGCGGCAATCGTTTCAGTCTTGGCCTTCACAATCTGGAGGGACAGATCCGGGAACTGAATCATTCCCTTGTGGCTCTTTCCAGAGAGGCTGTGGGAGCGGATGTTCTGGTGGCCGGTGATATTACAACGACAGGAAGAATGATGGCTCCTGCAGGGGATCTGACTTATGAGGACGCTTTTGAGGTTTACTGCGAGCAGATTCAGCTTCTGGATGAGACCGGTGTGGATTTTATTGCGGCGGAAACAATGATCAATATTGAGGAGACTCTGGCAGCTCTTGACGCCGCAAATTCCGTCTCTTCTCTTCCTGTTCTTTGTTCCATGACTGTGGAGGCGGACGGTAGTATTTTCAGCGGCGGAAATGCAGTGGAGGCTGCCGTTGCCCTGGAAAGTGCAGGCGCTGCTGCCGTTGGCGTCAACTGTTCCGTTGGCCCGGACCAGCTTGTCTCCGTCATCCGCAATATCAAAGAAAATGTTTCGATTCCGGTTGTTGCCAAGCCCAATGCCGGTATGCCCCTTATCGATGACCGGGGCAGGGCGCAGTACAGTATGTCTGCCAAAGAATTCGCAAGGCATATGAAGGTTCTGGTGGAAAACGGCGCCTCTGTTATCGGCGGCTGCTGCGGAACCACGCCGGAGTATATTGAGGAAACTGCAAGGCTGTTGGAGCTTTAATCTTTTCATATCTTATCAAAAAGTGCCATCCCTGTACTGTTTTCAATATGCAGTACAGGGATGGCACTGATTCTTTATTTCACTTTAATCGCCTTCTCCGGGCACATTTCCTGACAGCAGAAACAGCGGATGCATTTTCTGTAGTCGTATACGGGAGGCTTATCCCTGCCTTTTCGGAAATCTACGGCTTTTCCGGGAACGGGACAGCTTTTGACGCAGATGCAGCAGCGGATGCAGCGCGCCTCGTCAATATAGGGTTTCTTCTGGAAAAGCTTCAAAGCCCCTGCCATCTTCGTCCAGATGTTGTGGCGGACCTCTGTCCGGTCAACATGAAAAGAAGGATTTCCGTATCTGCCCACAGCCTCTGCCATGGAAATTTCCCCTTCCGGAGTCAGAAGCTCGATCTCCTCTTCTTTCCATGTGCCAAGCCCCATCTTCTCACCGTGATAGTTGGTGGGCACCATCTCCGGCTTTAAATGCACAAGGCGGCAGAATACACTGTCAAGGGCAACCGGGTCTTTCGAGACAAGCATTACCTTCATAGGAGTGGGATCGCCGGAGCCCGGCCCGTTCCCCTCCATCGCCACGATTCCGTCCATGACATACAGTCTGGGCTTAATGTATTTATTAAGGTCTACCAGCATCCGGGCGAAGCTGTCTGCGCTGGGATACAGGGTATGTCCCTTCGCCTTGTGAAGGCCGTAAACAAAGCCGTAGCTGTTTTTCACCGCCCCTGTCACACGTTCCAGCGCATGAGTCTTCATCTTACACAGAGAAATCACACAGTCTGCCTCCAGAAGCTCTTTGGGAATGACAAACTCCTTTGCCTGTACTCCCTGGGGATACTCCACAGAGATTCCCCGGGAATAATCGATGGCCGGTATCTTGTATTTCTCAAGATAGGTATCCATCCCGGTCCCTTTGATGACAGCCCTGGTGGTTCCGTGTCCGCAGGAATCTGCAAGGACAAGATTTTCATAGCCCTCTTCTCTTAAAATCCGGGCAAAGGCTCCCACAACCACAGGGTGGGTGATCACCGCCTTCTCCACCTCGGCTCTCTTCAGAAGATTGGGCTTGAGAAGAATTTTCTCCTCTTTTTTTATCAGACTTTCTGTGCCGCCCAGAAGCTCCAGGGCTTTTTTCAGCAGCACATATATTTTTTCCTCCTCATATTCCCCACAGGGAAGGAGAATCACTTTACTTTTCATTTCCGTCTCCTACTCTCTCAGATCTGTGCAGCGGACAGCCTTCCGCACAGGAAGAATACAGGCAGGCACCACCGAAAGACCGTCCACTCCCATCTCCAGGAAGGTCTTCGTCAGATTGGTATCCGCAGCCAGCTCGCCGCAGATATAGACAGGACAGTTCTCCGCGTGTCCCGCCTCCACCACCATTTTGATCATTTTCATCACTGCAGGGTGGTGATCGTTGTACTTGCTGCGCAGAAGGGGATTCTGCCTGTCCATGGCAAGGGTATACTGAGTCAGATCATTTGTGCCCAGGCTTAGGAAATCCACCCGTCTGGCCAGTTCCCTGCTGATCATTACCGCGGCAGGAGTCTCGATCATAATGCCGGTTCTGATGTCCTTATAAGGGATTTTTTTCTCCTTCAGCCCCTCCTTCACCTCTGCGATCAGGCTCTCGATCTCATCCAATTCCTCCTCCGAGGAAATCATGGGATACATCATCGCCAGGTTTCCGTAAGCGCTGGCCCGAAAAATCGCCCGAAGCTGCGCCTTAAACATTTTTTTCCGGTCAAGGCAGAGCCGGATTCCCCTGTTTCCCATAATGGGATTGACTTCATTGGGAATATCCAGATAATCCGCCTGCTTGTCCGCCCCCAGATCTGCAGTACGGATAACAGCCATATGGTCGCCCAGTGTCTCTGCAATCTTGCGGTAGGCAAGGAAAAGCTCATTCTCCCTTGGATAGTTTTCCCTTCCGAGATACTGAAATTCACTCCGCAGAAGTCCGATCCCCGCAGCGCTGTAATACAGAACGCTGCTCAGATCATCCATATTTCCAATATTTGCATAAATATTTACTTTTTTGCCGTCCCGGGTCACATCCGGCATACTGCGAAGCTCCAGAAGCTCTTCCCTTTCTTTCAGATCTGCATGTCTGCGGATCTCATATTCCTTGAGAAGCTCCTCGTCGGGGTCAATATAAAGGGTACCGCTGTAGCCGTCCACAATGGCGTTTTCCCCGTCCCAGTCCATATCCCCGTCGATTCCCACCAGCATGGGAAGATTCATGCTTTTCGCCATGATTGAGGCGTGGGAAATATCGGAGCCCTGATGGGTCACGATTCCTAAAAGCTTCTCCTTATCCATCTCCATCAGTTCCGTGGGAAAAATATTCTTGGTGACAAGAATCACCGGCTCGTCCCCCAGGTCGATTTTCGGAGAGATTCCCCCCAAAGCTCCGATCAGGCGGTCCGAAAGGAGACGGATTCCGGCGATCCTGTCTCTGATCACTTCCTCCTCCAGATTGCGGAAAGTGGAAGTGATCTCATCTCTTGTTGTCATAACCGCATAGGCCGCATTGACCTTTTCATTCTGAATGATGCTCTCTATGGCTTTTTTGAAGCTTTTGCTGTTCAGGATTTTTTTCTGGGCGAGAAAAGCCTCCGCCTCGCTTCCGGTCCTGGCTGCATACTCCCGGTAAAGCCCGTCCAGCTCCTCCTCCGTCTTAAAACAGGCTTCCCTGAAAATTTCAAGCTCTGTTTTCACATCATTCACCACATACTGGCGGATGCGCCGCTCATTTCTGTGGTAATACAGTATTCTGCCGATGGCGATTCCGGTGAAAACTCCGGAACCCTTGTATGTTTCCATCCTTTTTCCCCCTTGCTATTACAGCCAAATCCTGCTGGGGATTTGGCTGTCTGTTTTTCCTGTGTTTTTAATACTGTCAGTCGCAGGCTGCCTTAAATTCTGTCCAATTCTTATTGTACTGCTCTTCGGCTTCCTGACTTACGTTCTGTACGATCTCACCCTTGGTCACATCGTCGGGAACTACAAGATTTTCGTTTACAAATTCATCGGCTGCTTTATTTGTGCTGTAGTAGCCGATATAGTTGGTACACTGTGCAGCGATTTCCGGCTGCATCAGATAATCCAGGAAGGAATATGCCGCGTCTTTGTTCGGCGCCTGGCTCGGGATAAAGGCTCCCATAATGCCGAATCCGAGACCTTCCTTTGGATATACCACCTTAAGGTCAGGATTTTCCGCAAGAGCTGCAGTCACCTGAGAGGTATAAAGAAGAGCCACGCTTGCCTCTCCGTTTAAAAGGGCATTCTGGGTATTGTCATCCTGGATCATACGCACATTGGGAGCAAGCTCCAGAAGCTTCTTTCCGGTCTCCTTGATCACATCTACGTCTTCTTCGTTCATGCTCTTTCCAAGGGAAAGCTGGGTAATCCCGTTGATCACCCGGTAATTTCCCACAAGAGCAACGCTGTCCTCAAGGGATTCATCCCAGAGGTCGCTGTAGCCCTGAATATCAAGGTCTACCTGCTCCGGATCGTACACGATAAGGGGAATTCCCGCGCCGTAGGGCACTGTGTAGGCATCCTCAGGGTCGTAGAACTGTCCCTGATATAAAGGATTGATGTTGCCGATGTTTTCCAGAACCTCCTTGTCCAACTCCTGGGCAAGCCCGCCGGCGATCACTGTTTCCAGAATATAATCGTCTGCGATCACAAAGTCATAATCTCCGCCCTTCGCCATGGAAAGCTTCTCCAGCATCGTCTCATCTGTATCAAAGTTGGAGTAAATGACCTTAACTCCTGTCTCTTCCTCAAATCCGTCAAGAACTTCCTGAGGGAACATTCCCTGCCAGGTAAAAAGTACCAGTTCCTTATCTTCTCCTGCGTCCTTAAATCCTGTCAGGGCGCATCCTGCAAGTGCAGCGCACATCAGCACTGCTGCCGCTCTTTTCATCTTCATTGCAAAACTCCTTTCTGCAAAACCACGATGTCGTCAGTTACTTTGCTTTTACCTTTGTCCAGAGCTCCGCAAACATCTGCTTGATCTGCGGCTTCTGGTAGGCAAAGATCTCGCTGTTTGGATTATCCGTTTCCGGTATGTAGGAGCTGATACCCGCATATTCTCCGTCACGCATCGTCTCAAAAGCGCTCTTTACAGTAGAAGTATACCCTACTTCTTCCGTATTGGAAAGCGCAGATTTCTCACTTATCATAAAATTAATAAATTCATGGGCAAGTTCTGTCT
>DXXQ01000119.1 GCA_019416265.1 Clostridiales bacterium
TTGTTTTTCAAGGTATCATCCGAATAAAAATCCACAGTAAAAGAAATCCTGATTAAACCTTCCTCTCTAAAATCAGAGGCAGATTTGGTTCGGGATTTCTTTTTTATTTATTCCTAAGGTTATGAAAATCTTTTACCAAAGCTTCTGATCCGTAGTATAATAGCTATAAACAGATAAGAAAATACATAAGCAGGATCTGCATATTGCTTTTATGTGTTATCTTTACCTGTAATTTATTGAAAAAACAGGGGTGTTATGGAAGAACAGCGTATAAGAATCCGTGATATTGCAGAAGAACTGGGCCTAAGTACAGCCACCGTGTCCAATGTAATCCACGGAAAAACAAAGAAAATATCAAATGAAACAGTAGAGCGTGTTCAGGCATTGCTGGAAAAACGTCGGTATATCCCAAGTATGGCAGGAATACTTCTGGCTCAAAATTCCTCTAAAATTATCGGGATTTTCATCAATGACCACGAAAAATATGAGGGCCATACGCTGCAGGATGCTTTTATTGCGTCTTCGCTCAACTACCTTTCCATTGAAATAGAAAAACAAGGGCAGTTTATGATGGTAAAAAAAGCGAAAGATCCCGAGGAGATCATTCGTTTTGCCTCTATGTGGAATATGGATGGTTTGGTAGTAATAGGTTTTTGCAGTCAGGACTATACCTATTTGAGGAAACATATGAGAATTCCCTTCGTTGTATACGATGGATTTTGCGATAATCCTGAACGCATTTTTAATATCACAATCGATAATTATGACGGAGGATTTCAGGTCGGTCAGTATTTCAGAAGGGGCGGACACAAAAAGGCGCTGTGCATTTCTGATAACGATATTGATGTTGACCTGGAACGGTATAACGGCTTTAAGGATGGATTCGGTGATCAAACAGCCGAACTTCTCCTGATCCCAATGCATAAAGAGGAACGCCGGGAATACTATCTCCAAAATATCCATAAGCTCTGCAGTGTGACTGCAATATTTGCTGTATCGGACTATTATGCAATCGACCTCATGCGATTTTTATATGAAAAAGGGATCCGCGTTCCAAATGATATTTCCATTGCGGGATTTGATGATATTCCCATGTGTGAAATGATCTGCCCCTCCTTAACTACAGTAAAGCAGGATGGAGCAATGCGGGCAAAGATTGCCATTGAAAAGCTGGGGGAACTAAGAGAAAACAAAGAAATCGAAACTTCCATTATGCTGCCTGTGGCTTTCATTGAGCGGGCCAGCACAAGGAATCTAAACGAATAAACGAAAAGGCAGCCTTTGTAAGTTATGCACAAATGCTGTCTTTTATTTTTGTCGTAGGTTATGCGGTTAACCTTTGAATTTATCTGAAATAACAGATAAAATAAAAGCAACAACAAATCTTTAGGGGGAATTCTTATGAAATCAAAGGAGAGTTTTTTCGGTACTGTATGCAATCTGGCAATTCCTGTTGCCCTGCAATCTATGCTGCAAGCGTCTTTTAGTATCATTGACCAGATTATGATCGGTCAGCTTGGAGCTGTGAATGTGGCAGGCGTTGGGTTTGCGGGAAAATTTTCTTCTATTTTTTCTGTAGTATCTGCTGCGATCGGTGCGGTTGCAGGCATTATGATTTCTCAATATATGGGCCAAAAGAACAGGCGGGAAATACACAGGAGTTTTTATCTGAATCTGACTCTTGCCGGGATCATTGCACTGGGATTTGCCGTAGTTTGTATTGTGTTTCCAAAGCATATTATGGGGCTGTATACGAATGATGCTCCAACCCTTGCTGTGTCTGCCGATTATCTGAGAATCATTGCAGGAACCTTTCTGCCCATTGCAGGAGCAACACTGCTTTCCACGATGTTCCGCTGTATGGAAAAAGCCCGATTGCCTTTATATGCAAGTATTATGTCGGCAATTATGAATACAGGCCTAAACTACCTTTTGATTTTTGGGAAATGGGGTTTCACTGCTATGGGTGTAAAGGGTGCGGCTGTTGCTACCCTGTTTTCCCAAGCTATCAACTTCCTTGCCATGTTTCTTATGTTCATAAAATACCGTGACAGCTTAAAATACCCGGAATGTGCGAAACAGAATGCATCAAGATTTCATTGGAAGCAATATTTGAATATCCTTCTTCCGATCCTGGTCTGTGAGGCCTTATGGAGTCTGGGAGAAAATGTATATGCGGGGATTTATGGACATATGGGAACATATGCAAGTGCCGCCATGACCTTAATCAATCCCGTACAAGGACTGATGATCGGCGCTCTGTGCGGATTATCACAGGCTGCCGGTGTCATAATCGGCAAAATGCTGGGAAGCAATGAATATGACAAAGCCTATCAAGCGTCAAAGAAGTTGATTTTGTACGGATTTGCCGGCTCTGCCATTTTGTCGATATTGATTGTATTGACAAGCGGATTCTATGTTGAAATCTATCGGGTTGAGGAAGGGGTAAAACAGCTGACACGGCAGATTTTATTTGCCTATGCTATCGTTGCCCCGTTTAAGGTGTTGAATATGATCATCGGCGGCGGTATCATACGAAGCGGAGGTAAAACCAAATATGTTATGATGATCGATATCATCGGAACATGGCTGTTCGGAGTACCGATTGGCTTACTTTCCGCATTTGTGCTGGATTTGACCATCCCTTATGTATATTTCCTTCTTTCTTTAGAAGAGTGTGTCAGATTCGGCATATCCTTAGTTGTGCTCCGCCAAAAAAAATGGATGCACAGTTTGGAATCTGATATAACGGGCGAAGTTTAAAGATGAAATCATGAAACGGCTGATCGACAGCTTTGTAAATGGGATATCTCATTATAAGAAAAAGTTATGAAAATCTTTTACCAAAGCTGCCGATCCGTAATATCTATTATCCGTTTGCGCAGCACTCAAAAAGGAACATTTCGTCTCCATCTCCGGATCAGTTCTTTTCCGATTCCTTTCTATCTGTGAATATACATTCTTGTCATATCAGGATCTCCATCCCCCTGAACCATGCATAAAAACTCCCATCCGTATCGTTCATAAAAATCCGTATGGTCTGTAATCAGGTAAAGCGGGGAAATCCCCTTTGCCCTCATATCCTCTACAACCATAGAAAGCAGACGTCCTGCAATTCCTCTGCAGCGATATTCCTCCTCTGTATAAACGGCACAGACATTTGGCGTAAGGTCTTTTCTGTCATGAAAATCATTTTCGATCACTCCAAGCCCTCCTATAATCTTCTCTTTATCCAGACAAAGATACCAGCCATATTCCGTTTCTTTAGCAAGATAGGCGTCCATGCATTCTATATAAGCTTCCTTCGGCACTTCCCATATGCCGGAAAACCATGCGGCAGCTTCTTCCTTTAACTGCGGTTTTTCTCTTAAAGTAATATATGCATAATAACTCATTCATTTTCTCCTTCCAAAACTCAAAACCGCCTCCTGATTCGGAGGCGGCAATACACTTTTATGATGCAGAATCACAATTCTGCCTGTTCTTAATATTTCAGCAAATCTTCATAAATCGGGAAACAGTCAAATGTTGAGAAATAATCCTTCGGAGTTTCCGCACGGCGGATCATATCGAAAGTTCCATCCTCATGAAGAAGGATTTCCGCTGATTTCAGCTTACCATTATAGTTGTATCCCATGGCAAAACCGTGAGCTCCTGTATCGTGAATAACAAGAAGATCTCCCTTGTCGATTTTCGGCAGATAACGGTCAATGGCAAACTTGTCGTTATTTTCACAGAGGGAACCTGTCACATCATACATATGGTCACAGGGAAGATGTTCTTTCCCCATAACTGAAATGTGATGATAAGCTCCGTACATAGCCGGACGCATCAGGTTGACCGCACAGGCATCCACACCAATATATTCCTTATGCGTATGCTTCTCGTGAATTGCCTTTGTAACCAGACAGCCGTAAGGCCCCATCATGAAACGGCCAAGCTCTGTATAAATCGCAACGTCTCCCATTCCTTCCGGAACAAGCACTTCCTCATAAACCTTACGAACCCCTTCTCCGATTGCATAAATATCATTGGGCGTCTGGTCCGGACGATAGGCAATACCGATACCGCCGGAAAGGTTGATGAATTTCACATGAGCCCCTGTCTCTTTCTGAAGCTTCACAGCAAGCTCAAACATAATTTTCGCAAGCATCGGATAATACTCATTTGTCACTGTATTGCTGGCAAGGAACGCATGAATTCCAAACTCCTCTGCCCCCTTCTCCTTGAGAATCCGGAAGGCTTCAAAAATCTGCTCCGTTGTCATTCCGTATTTGGAATCCCCCGGATTATCCATAATGTCGTTACTGATCTTAAAAAGTCCGCCGGGATTGAAACGGCAGCTGATCGTCTTGGGAATATATCCCACAGAACGCTCCACGCTCTCAATATGGGTAATATCATCCAGGTTGATAATACCGCCGATTTCATTGGCAAACTGGAATTCCTCCTCCGGTGTATCATTGGAGGAAAACATAATATCACCTTTCTTGCAGCCAATGGCATGAGCCATCATAAGCTCTGTCATAGAGGAACAGTCGCAGCCGCAGCCGTATTCCTGAAGGATTTTGATCAGAAACGGATTTGGTGTGGCCTTCACAGCAAAGAACTCCTTAAATCCCTTGTTCCACGCAAAGGCTTCCTTCAGTGCCTTCGCATTTTCCCGAATTCCTTTTTCATCATAGAGATGAAAAGGTGTCGGATATTTCTCTGTGATCTCCTGCAGCTTTTCCAGTGTTACAAATGGTACTTTTTTCATAATCGTTTTCTCCTCTGCTGTGTCTGTTAAGTACTATTTAATATGGGTATGTGTATATAAATGATCCTGGCAATACTCGTAATTGCCGTTACATTTGGAGCAGAAACGGAACTCCAGATTTGGATTATCCAGTTCTGTACGTCCGCATATCGCGCATTTATGCTTGGCGATCGGTTTGCCGTTCATATCTACTACGCTGCTGGCAGCTACTGCACGCTTAAACTCCTGTCTTCTGTGGATCTCTTTCGGATTATAACGGCTCATATCCCTTGTTCCAAGGAAAAACAAAATAAAGTTCAAAAGAGATGCCACGATGGGAAGCGCCATAAACCACACGCCTCTGGAAATATAACCTACAATATCAAAGCCCACAAGCACAACGTAAACGATAGCCATCCATTTCATCTTTACAGGAAGGACATACATGATCAATACATGCATATCCGGATAAGACAGTGCATAAGCAAGGAAAATGGAAAGACTGATATAATACGTTGAAAAAAGGCTTCCGCCAAAAAGCATATCTGTTGTTCCCCCTGTGATAAAATACAGAAGGAAAGCAGAGATCACCGTAAACAGCATACCTGAAAAAATATACAGGGTAAAACGGAAAGACCCCCATGTACGCTCCAGATGGTTGCTGACCGGATAGTAAAACAACAGGATCATAAGGAAAAACAAGATAGGATTTCCTGTACTCGGCGGATAAATGATCCAGGTAACAAGACGCCAGATCTGTCCATGGAGGATTTTCGTCACATTTAAGCTCAGCATGGAAAGAACTGCCGGATTGATCATCAGCAGTGCATATCCCAGCACATAACTGATAATGATATACATAGTCAGATTGGGAATCCCAAATCTGCCGTATTTGCGTTCTAATTTGTCAATAAATTTCATAATACTCCTTTACTGCTTCTACTTGAAAAAGTTTTTCTTGGAGAGGAATACCGCAACAAGAATACTCAGGCATAACGACATCACATTGACGATCAAAAATCCCCATGGAGAACCGGAAAAAGGCATTCCCTCAGGATTTACGTTCATACCGTAGGCACTGGATACAATGTTCGGCACACTGGTAACAATCGTGATCACCGCCAGAACCTTCATGACAATATTCAGGTTATTGGAAATAACCGAAGCAAAGGTTCCCGTCATGCTGCTGAGAATTCCGCTGTAAATATTCGCCATCTCAATGGCCTGCTTATTCTCGATAATAACATCTTCCAGAAGCTCTGTATCTTCAGGATACTTTTTCACACTGTCCATCTTCAGAAGCTTCTCAAGCACCATTTCATTGGATCGCAGAGAGGTGGTAAAGTAAACCAGCGATTTCTCAAGTTCCAGAAGCTCCATCAGCTCCTGATTTCTGGTAGACATATGAAGCTTCGTCTCAATCTGTTCACTCTTCTTATCTATAATACGCAGATAACGCAGATACATACTTGCATTTCTGTACAGAATCTGAAGAATAAACCGGGTCTTCATATAGGTAAAAAAGTTGCGGACCCTTCCCTCCATAAACCTGGTAAGAACCTGGGTGTCTTCCAGACATACGGTAAAAATCATATTTTCCGTCAAAATAATGCCCAACGGAATTGTCACATACCAGTCCTTATCATTACGCTCCTCAATCGCAGGCACATCCGCAAGAATCAGAGTATAATTATCCTCTGCTTCAATACGCGAACGTTCCTCCTCATCCAAAGGTGCGCGTAAATCGTCGACTTCAATGTCGAACTGTTCAGAGATTTCAAAAATTTCCGTAGCCGTGGGATTTGTCAGGGCAATCCAACATCCCTCCTCCGGTTCCTGAATCTGATGGATCGAGCCATCGATCGTTTTAAAAATCCTTATCACGATTCACACTTCCCTTCCCTTTTCTTTCGCCCTGCTCTTTTGCAATTTTTCAGAAAAAAAATCCTGAAAGCATAACATACATTATAGTTTGAAGTATAATTTTTGTCAATTCCAATGGTTGACCTTTACAAACTTTTTCCGCTTCGCTATAATATAACAGTAAAGCATTAATATTTCAAACATTTTTCATAAAAGAAAGGACTAACCTATGAGCCAGTCATCATTTGGAAATAAATTCAAGATCACAACCTGGGGAGAATCTCATGGCAAGGCCCTGGGAGTGGTTGTAGACGGCTGTCCTGCCGGTCTTCCCTTTGCAGAGGAAACCATTCAGGCTTATCTTGACCGGAGAAAGCCGGGACAGAGCCGCTATACCACTTCCCGGAAAGAGGGAGACACTGTGGAAATCCTCTCCGGCGTGTTCGAGGGAAAAACAACGGGAACTCCCATCTCTTTAATGGTAAGAAATACAGACCAGCGTTCCAGGGATTATGGAAATCTCGCCTACGCTTACCGCCCGGGTCACGCAGACTATACCTTTGATCAGAAATATGGAATCCGGGATTACAGAGGCGGCGGCCGTTCCTCAGGACGGGAAACTACAGGAAGGGTTGCAGCCGGAGCCATTGCCTCCGCAATTTTAAAGGAGCTTGGGATCACCCTTACCACTTATACCAAATCCATCGGTCCCGTAAAAACAGATCCTGCCAGATTCCGGCCGGAAGAGATCTCTCAAAATGCCTTTTATATGCCGGACAGAGAAGCTGCCCAGGAAGCATCCGCCTACCTGGAAACCTGTATGAAAAACAAGGACAGCGCAGGTGGCGTTATTGAATGTCGGATAAATGGCGTACCTGCCGGCCTGGGAGACCCTGTTTTCGGAAAGCTTGACGCCCTTTTTGCCCAGGCTCTCATGTCCATCGGAGCCGTAAAAGCAGTGGAAATCGGGGACGGTATCCTCGCCCCTTCCTTAAACGGCTCCCTGGATAACGATGGATTTACCCGGACTCCAGAGGGAACCATTGTCAAAACCAGCAACCATGCGGGAGGAATCATGGGAGGAATCAGCGACGGAAGTGAAATCATTCTCCGGGCTCACATAAAACCCACCCCGTCTATCAGCCAGCCTCAGGAAACGGTTACAAAGGATGGCGATCCCCTTCTTATGGAAATTCACGGCCGCCACGATCCGGTGATCGTTCCCCGGGCTGTAGTCGTTGTGGAATCCATGGCTGCCCTTGTCCTGACAGACGCTCTCTTTTCCAATATGAGCAGCCGCATGGACCGGGTAAAAGAATTTTATCACAGAGTATAAATCCCCCATAAAAACACCCCTTTTCGGGAAAACAGCTTTCACAGCTTCCCGAAAAGGGGTGTTTCTTAATCTTCGATCACTTTTTCTGTTGCAGTATCTTCACTTTCCCAGTCTTCTCCGTCTTTCTCTGTTCCGGCTTCTTCATCCGGCACTTCATAAATATGGATACAGTTGGGGGTGATAACCTTGTGTGGCTTGCCGTGCATGATCAGAAGATTCTTTTCATAGTCTACGGTAAAGGTGGTAATGGTATTGCTTGCGTGGTTTGCAATGGCAATGTGCTTATTATCCGGGAAAATCACAAGATCCTTCGGATAATCTCCGCTGACCGGAAGGACAAACTTGCGCTCCAGAAGTCCTGTCTCCTCATCGATCTCATACATGGAAACGGTATTCTCTCCTGCTGTTGTACAGAACAGATGCTTTCCGTCCGGAGCAAGGGCAAGGCCTGAGGCTGCATTGTGGATTTCATCCATATCTCCCTGTTTGGTCAGGGTGCTTACTGTCTGAAGACATTCAAATTCCGGACTCTTTCCGCTTCCGTCATAGCTGTACACCTTAATCTCATTGCTCAACTCAAACAAAAGATAGGCAAATCTGCCGTCTGCACTGAAACGGATGATACGGGGACCGCTTTCTCTTTTACATCTCAGAATATCAGCCAGCTCCAGTTTATGTGTTCTTTTATTGATGCGGTAAATCTTCACCTGGTCGATTCCGTTATCCACTGCACACAGATATTTATTATCCGGCGTTGGACGTACACAGTTTACATGGGGGCGGAAGTTACGCTCTGCCACGCTGCCCAGACCGGAGTGGAATACTCCGTCCATAAGACTTCCCAGACGTCCGTCCCTGTGGGTATGCACCACCGTCACCTTGCCGTCGTGATATCCGGCCACATAGAGATACTTTCCGTCTACGTCTGTAGCAAGGAAACATCCTCTCATTCCATCGATGTTTACGCTGTTGATCCTCTCAAGATCTCCCTCTGCGTCACGACGGAATACAGCCACGCCCTCGTCCTCGATGGAATAAAGATATCTTCGGTTCTTGGAAACCGCTGTGTGGGACGCATTGCTGACTTCCACACTGCTTCTCGGTGTGAGAAGACCATTCTCCACGTCTACGTCAAATACCTGGATTCCCTTGGTCTTATCGTTTGTATGGGTATAGGTTCCTACATATGCCACATATTTTTTATTTCCCATAAGTCTTGCCTCCTACTGTCCGCTATACCGATGATCCGGAACATACTGTTATCCCGGACAATCTCAATGATTGCAAATATTATAGCATAAATGACAGAAGAGGACAAGATTTCTCTCATATCTCTTATATATTTTTTACAAAGATTTTTCGAAATAATTCTCCACTGCCTCAAGAGTAGCGTCTATGACTTCCTCTGTGTGGGCTGCAGACAGGAACATCGCCTCAAACTGTGACGGAGCCATATGGATTCCCCGTGCCAGCATTCCCTTGAAGTATTCCGAAAAGGCAGCCGTATCGGCTGTTTTTGCCGAAGCATAGTCCACCACCTCTTCCTCTGTGAAGAACAGGCTTCCGAGGGAGGCGATATGGTTAAGGTGACAGGGAAGACCTTTGTCTCTCACGATTTTCTCCATTCCTTTGTAAAGCTTCTCCCCTTTTTTCTCAAGGTCTGTATAAATTTCCTGATGGTCATAGAGGTATTTCAGCTGGGTCAGGCCTGCTGCCATGGCAATGGGATTTCCGCTTAAGGTTCCTGCCTGGTATACCTTTCCCACCGGAGAAACCATTTCCATGATCTCTCTTCTTCCGCCATATGCGCCTACCGGCATACCTGCGCCGATAATTTTTCCATATGTTACAAGGTCAGGCTTCACGCCGAAGTACTGGGCTGCCCCGCCGAACGCGAGACGGAAGCCCGTAATCACCTCGTCAAAGATCAGAAGCGCTCCAAACTCGTCACAGAGGCTTCTCAGCCCTTCCAGAAATCCCTTCTTGGGAGGAACCACTCCCATGTTTGCTCCTACAGCCTCCACGATAACAGCCGCTGTCTGCCCCTGAGATTTTTCCAGAAGACTGCGTACACTTTCCAGATCATTATAGACTGCTGTCATGGTATCCTCTGTACAGCCTTTCGGCACACCTGCGCTGTCCGGCACGCCGCTTGTCATAACTCCGGAGCCTGCGCTTACCAGCATGGCGTCGCTGTGGCCGTGGTAGCATCCTGCAAACTTGATGATCTTATTTTTCCCCGTAAATCCTCTTGCTGCACGGACAGCACTCATAACCGCCTCTGTACCGGAATTTACCATACGGATCATTTCAATATGAGGAATCCTCTCGCAGATGAATTCTGCCATTTCCACCTCAACAGCCGTGGCACAGCCAAAACTTAAGCCCTTTTCGCTGGCTTTGATCACGCTTTCACGGATTGCAGGGAAATTGTGTCCCAGGATCATCGGTCCCCAGGAATCAATATAATCAATGTATTTATTTCCATCTACATCATAGATATAGCAGCCGTCTGCGCGGTCGATAAAACGGGGCGCGATGCCGATGGCGCCGTAAGCGCGGACAGGGCTGTTCACTCCTCCCGGAATTCTTTTTACTGCTCTCTCAAATAAGTTTTCTGATAAAGACATCAGCCGATTCTCCCTTCATCCATAAATCCTGCCAGTTCTTTTGCAAAGTATGTCAGATAAATCTGTGCCCCGGCGCGGTAGGTTCCCACTGCCATCTCACAGATAATTCTCTCCTCATCGATCCAGCCCATTTTTGCTGCTGCCTTGACCATGGCATACTCGCCGCTGACGCTGTAGGCGGCAACCGGAACATTGGTCGCCTTAGATACCTCAGACACGATATCAAGATAGGAAAGAGCCGGTTTGACCATAATAATGTCTGCGCCTTCCTCAATATCGGTAAGTGCTTCCTTCATTCCTTCCCGTCTGTTGTGGAAGTCCATCTGATAACTCTTTCTGTCTCCGAAAGCCGGTGCAGAGCCTGCCGCATCACGGAACGGGCCGTAAAAAGCAGAAGCATATTTCACTGCATAGGACATGATCGGTGTTTCCTTGTACCCCTTTGCATCCAGTGTTTCACGAATGGCACGGACACGGCCGTCCATCATATCCGAAGGCGCAACCATATCCGCTCCCGCCTGTACATGGGAGAGAGCTGTTTTTGCCAGAAGCTCCAAAGTGGCGTCATTTTCTACCTCATGTCCGCAGAGCACTCCGCAGTGGCCATGGGATGTATATTCACACATACAGACATCTGTGATGTAATACAGCTCCGGAAACTGCTTCTTCGCCTCCTCCAGGGTCCTCTGTACGATTCCGTCAGATGCATAGGCTCCGCTTCCCACCTCGTCCTTGTGATCCGGAATCCCGAAAAGCATAACGCTGCTTACGCCTGCCTTTGTAAGACGCTCCAGCTCATAGGGAAGTCTGTCTACACTGTAACGGAACTGTCCTTCCATAGAAGGAATCTCCTCCTCAATACCTGTTCCCTCCTTCACAAACAGAGGATAGATCAGAGAGGATTTATCCATTCTTGTCTCTCTTACCATCTTTCTTAAAGTTTCGCTGCCTCTTAATCTTCTTGGTCTTTGAATTAAATCCATGTTTTTCTCTCCTTTAATCCGCCTGACTGTCTTTCATCTTTATAACAAGGGCAATCAAACTTTCTATTGTGGCTTTTTCCGCCATACAGGTTTTCATGCCGTATGCGTCTGCAGCCTCCTTCGTCTGCTTTCCGATACATGCGGCCCGCACCTTTGTAAAATCAATTCCTTTACAGCCTTCCGCAAAGCCTTTCACTGTGGAAGCGCTGGTAAATACTACGCAGTCAATCTGGCCTGCCTCGAATTCTTTCTTTTCATTTATCAGCCGGCTCTTTTCGTAAACAGTGCGGTATGTGGGAACATCGTCTACAAGGGCTCCCTTCTTTTCAAGAGCTGCCACCAGATTTCGGTTTCCGGCCTCTGCCCTTGGAATCAGGATTTTTTCTCCTCCTTCCAGCTTTGCGGAAAGCTCCTCTCCAAGGGTATCTCCGTCATAAACAGAAGGAATGAAATCTGCAAAAAGGCCTCTTTCCCTTAATTTCTTCTTTGTTCCTTCTCCGATCGCTGCCAGCTTTACCTTTCCCAGAGCACGAATATCCTTTTCTGCTCTCCCAAGCTCTTCAAAAAAGACTTCCACTCCTGTGGGGCTTGTAAAGATAAGCCACTGATAATCTCCCAAACGGTCAAAGGCTTCGTAAAGAGCCCCTTTCTCCTCCACAGGAACCGTACAGATGGAAGGCAATTCCAGTACCTCCGCTCCTTTTTCCCTTAATAGAGCCGCTGTTTTGGAGCTGTGCTGCCTTGGTCTTGTGACGAGAACCTTCCACCCGGAAAGGGGGAGCTTCTCATGCCAGCCGAATCTGTCCGCCAGCTCACATACCCTGCCCACAACAATGATGGCAGGCGTTTCAATTCCCTGCCTCTGTGTTTCTTCCTTGAGAGTTGAAACAGTTGCCGTTACTCTCTTCTGTCCGGCAGTGGTTCCCTTCTGAAGCACAGCCGCCGGCATATCTTTATCCATTCCCGCATCCAGAAGTCCCTGGCAGATATCCCCCAGGGATGCGATCCCCATGAGAAAAACAAGGGTTCCCTTTGTTCGCACCAGGGCTTCGAAATCTATGTCATACTTCTGTCCTGCCCGCTTATGTCCCGTGATAATATGAAGAGAAGAACAGAAGTCACGGTGTGTCACCGGAATTCCGTTATAAGCAGGAACAGCGATCGGAGATGTGATTCCCGGAACGATCTCATAGGGAATCCCGTTTTCCGCCAGAAGCTCCAGCTCCTCTCCTCCTCTTCCGAAAAGGAAGGGGTCTCCCCCTTTTAATCTTACAACCCGGCATCCTTTTTTCGCCTCTGCCAGGAGAACTTTATTGATCTCCTCCTGTACCATGGTGTGATGACTTGCCCTTTTTCCCACATTGATGAGACGGGCTGTCTCCGGAATTTTTGCCAGAACTCCCTGACCTACCAGACTGTCATAAACTACCACCTCTGCTTTTTGGAGAATCTCCATTCCCTTCAATGTAAAAAGTCCGATGTCTCCCGGACCTGCACCTACCAGCCAAACTTTTCCAACTGCCATTATCTGTCACCGCCTTTACAGGATTCCTTCAATTCTTTCGCAAGGGCGATTCCAAGAGCCTCCCCGTCTTTTGCAAGACCGCGGATCTCTCCCTTTCGCCAGGCTGCATCTTCTTCGTTATAATAAAGCCCTCTGATGCGAATATACTCTCCCTCTGTCTCTGCATAGGCAGCCACAGGAGATGAGCAGCCTCCGTTCAGGAAGCGCACATATGCGCGTTCTGCACTGCCGCAGATCCAGGCAGTTTCATCACAGTATCCGTCCAGGCAGCTGTAGTCCAGCCCCTTACGTCCCTGTACTGCAAGGATTCCCTGACCTGCTGCCGGAATCATTTCATCCGGTGTAAAATACCGGCAGATCCTCTCCTCCAGCCCCAGGCGCTTCAAACCTGCCGCAGCAAGGATCAGACCGGCGTATTCCCCTTCATCCAGCTTGCGAAGTCTTGTCTGGAGATTTCCGCGGATACTTTTTACCTCCATGTCCGGATACAGTTCTTTTAGCTGGAGAGTTCTCCTTAAGCTGGAACAGCCCAGAGGTTTCCTTTTATCAAGCTCTGCCGCGCCCTTGGGCAAAACAAGAACGTCTCTTGCATCTTCTCTTTTGGAAAAAGCAAGAAGAGGAAGCTCCTTCGGAACCTCCATGGGCATATCCTTTAAACTATGTACGGAAATATGGCTTCTTCCCTCCAGAAGCGCACGGTCAAGCTCCTTTACAAAAAGACCTTTTCCTCCTACCTTATCCAGTGTACGGTCAAGGATCAGATCTCCTGTGGTTTTCATAGTAAGGATTTCCACATCCATCTCCGGATTCTTCTCTGTAAGCCAGCTTTTCACCATCTCGCTCTGCAGTACGGCAAGGGCGCTGTCTCTGCTGCCTATTATAAGCTTATCCATCATTCTCCTCCTTCTGGATTCTTTCCAGAACACTCTGAATTTCTTCCCGGACTCTTTTCGCCTTCTTATGGTCAAGACCGTTGGCTGTGATACCTACCACAAGCTCATCCTCCATAACGATTCCCGGAAAATAAAAATCGCATTTCTCTCTGTCACTGGCAACATTTACATAGATTCCCTCATTTTTGCAGATTCTGTAAATATCGTCGTTTAATTTTCTGTCGTTTGTTGCAGCGATCACCATATAAGCTGCGGAAAAATCGCTTCTCTTCACCGGCCGCACCTTCAAATCGATAAGCCCGGCCTTTCCAAGCTCCGTAACCTCCGGCGACGCCTGAGCCGCAACAACGGAGATATTTCTGGTAAAGGAAAGCAGGGTTTTGATCCGTCTCGCAGCAATCGCTCCCCCTCCCACAACCACGATATTCTTATCCGACAGATCCACAAACATCGGAAAATAATTTTTAATCTTCATATAATTTCTCCAGTCCTGCAACACACTCCAGGAAAGCCTCCTGATTCAGGCTGTCACGAAGGCCGAAAATCAGCTTGTTGACCACCTTTCCTGCAGCCGTGTCCACTGCCTTCAAAAGGTGCGCCCTGTCATCCTCCTCCATGGGTGTGTTCTTCAGTATTTTCATAATACGAAGGTTCAGATCCTGAACTGCCTCTTCTCTGATCTCCTGGATCCTCGGAATCACATCTCTTCCGTCCAGCCACTGGTAGAACTCTTCCATCTGCGCCTGTACAATGGCTGCGGCAGCCTCCAGATGCTCCTGCAGCTCTGCAGGGGTTTCGTCTGTGTGGAAGCTGTCCATATCATAGAGGGTGATTCCCTCCATTTTTCCTATCTCAGGCTCAATGTCTCTAGGTACTGCCAGATCAATCAGAATCTGTGTCTTGTGGAGCTCCACTTCCTCAAAGAGCTCTTCCCGCAAAGTAAAGTTCGGGCTTGCCGTGGCGCTTACCACAAGATCGCATTTCGGCAGATACTCCATCCTTTCCCCGTAATTGATTCTCTTGCATCCAAAAGGAATGTTTACCATTCCGCTTCTGTACTGGCGGATGGTCACTGTGACATCGGCTCCTGCTTCTCTCAGGACCTGAGCCGCCACCTTCCCCATCTCGCCGTTTCCGATCACCATGCACACCTTGCCGCGAAGGGAATATCCCTGAGAGGCCAGAAATTTCACCGCCTGATGGATCACTGAGGGATTTCCGTGGGAAAAAGGCACTTCCGTTTTGATTTTTTTCCCGGCAGTCACTGCCATACGGAACAGAACCTCCAGAACGCCGTCTGTGGCAAAATTTTCCCTTGCAAGATTCAGGGCATCCTTCACCTGGGTAAGAATCTGGTCCTCTCCCATGATCTGGGATTTCAGACCTGCCGTGAGATAAAAAAGATGCTCTGCCGCCTCTTTTTCTTTCCTCTCCACAAAATATTTATAATAGGAATCATCCCTGACTCCTTTTACCTCACACAGGCAGTCATACAGGGATATCCCGCTGTCCTCCTCCATACTCGCCCAGACCTCCAGACGGTTGCAGGTAGACAGGATGATGCACCCGTGAATTCCCTTTTTCTCTTTTATTTTTTCCATAGCTTCGCCTACATTTTTGCGGGTAAATGCAAAAACAGCCCGGATATCCACAGGCGCGGCCGTATGGTCAATTCCAATCATGGAAATGCTCATTGCTTTTCTCCTTCGTGAATTCATTTTTGCATGATATCGTCTCTATTTGAAAGGGCTTCGGCTTTTCCCCGGCTTTGCCGAAGCTTCTTTTCTTTACAGAAATATCATAAACATTTCTCATATTAATGTCAATCGTAACTATATGGATAAAGACAGAGTGAACAGTAACTGAACAGTTGCCTGACCGGCCACCGTCGTCTCAGCAGGAGAAGCGCTCCCTTGACGGCGCGCTGTCCTTTATTGTACAATTAATCTGTACTTTATATTTTATTTATTTCAAATCAATTTTAAGAGGTCAGTTATGGAACTTCAATTAAATCCAAAGAACAAAACCGAACATTTATATCTGGAGGTATACCGCTATTACAAAAGCCTGATCCAGGAAGGGAAGCTTCCTCCTGGAAGCAAGATGCCCTCCCTGCGGAAATGCTCCCAGGAGCTGAAATTAAGCCGTACCACCATTGAAAACGCCTATCTCCAGCTTGCTGCAGACGGCTACATTATCGCCAAAGCCCAGAGCGGATATTATGTGACGGACATAGCTTCCCGCCAGGTACTTCCGGAACGGGAAACACCGGATAAATCCCCCTCCTACCGCTATGATTTCGCTTCCAGCGGAGTTGACAGGGAAAGCTTCCGTTTCGATCTGTGGAGGCGGTATATCAAAAGCGCTCTGCGTCAGGACGAACGCCTTCTCTCCTACGGGGAACCCCAGGGAGAAAGGGATCTTCGCTGTACACTGGCAGATTATATCCGGGAGCGCAGAAACATCCTGTGCAGTCCGGAGGACATTGTGATCGGAGCCGGCATACAGAGTCTCCTTCACATTCTCTGCCCGCTTTTAAAGGGAAAAAACAACGTTTCCTTTCCCACTCCGTCCTTCCTTCAGGGCAGCACCATCTTCGAGGATTACGGCTTTCAGGTTACATACCGGAACAAAAACAGCGACATTATCTATGTCTCCCCTGCCCACATGACAAAATGGGGGGATATCATGCCTGTTTCCAGGCGTCTGGAGCTGCTCCGCCATGCATTTTCCAGAGGCAGCCTGATCATTGAGGACGATTTCGAGAATGAATTTGTTTATCTC
The DNA here is from genome assembly GCA_019416265.1 of Clostridiales bacterium. Lineage (GTDB taxonomy): Bacteria > Bacillota > Clostridia > Lachnospirales > Lachnospiraceae > Blautia_A. The sequence goes on from DXXQ01000119.1 coordinate 16,753, forward strand.
CAAAAGCCAACTCCCTCTCTGTTCAGTCTTGCCGGAGGAAACAGCGTTGTCTATCTCGGTACCTTTTCCAGGCTTTTGCTCCCGTCTATCCGCATCAGCTTCATGGTTCTGCCCCCTGAGATCTCTGCCCTTTACCGGCAAAAAGCCGCCCGGTACAACCAGACAGCTTCCAAAGCCGAACAGATCGCTCTGTGCCAGTTTATCCGTGACGGTCATCTGGCTGCGCAGACCCGCAGACTGAAACGGTTATATGCCTTAAAGCTCAAAAGCCTTCTCTCTGCAGTCAGGGAAATTTTCGGGCCGGACGCACCTGTACAGATCGGGGCAGCCGGTACCAGCCTTGCCCTTACCCTGCAGACTCCCCTCTGTGGAGATTCTCTGATAAAAAGAGCAAAATCCCAGGGACTCCGCCTGCAGCTCCTGCGGGAATCCCAGGGCGAAATCACCCTCATCCTTTCCTGTTCTTCCATGGCTGCAGAGGATTTCATCCCCGCCTGCAGGCTTTTAAAGGAGCTGTCACAGAGTTAATCTCTTTTATTGTCGATCATGTAAAGCAGCGCATTGCAGATACAGGCTGCAATGTTGCTGCCCCCTTTTCGTCCCCTGGCCACAATATACGGCGTTTTTGTCTCCATGATCAGTTCCTTGGACTGTACCACATTTACAAATCCCACAGGAACGCCGATGATCAGCTGCGGGTCAATTTTCCCCTCCTGAATCAGCTCATAAAGACGGACTAGGGCTGTCGGCGCATTTCCGATGGCAAAAATCAGTTTTTTGTCAAGAGAAGCCGCCTTATCCATACTTGCCGTCGCCCGGGTGGTTTTATTTTTCTTTGCAATTTCCGCCACATCCTCATCGGACATAAAGCAGTATACCTCGCCGCCATATCTGGCAAGGGCGCGTTTGTTGATCCCGGCTTTGGCCATCTGGGTATCTGTCACAATACAGGCTCCGTTTTTAATGGCTTCTATTGCTTTCTCCACTGCGTGTTCGGAGAAACACAGATTTCTGGCATAATCGAAATCCGCGCTTGTATGTATACAGCGCTTCACCACAAGCTCTGTGCCCGGAGTCAGTTCCGCATCCCCCAGCTCTTCTGTGATAATCTCAAAGCTTCGTTTCTCAATATCCATTGGTTTTACATTTTCTAATTCTACTTTCATATTCCCTGCTCCAGAATCTCATATATTTTTTTCATGTCAAGGTGTTTTCGAAGCTCTGCTGCAAGAATATCATACTGAGTCTCCTTAAATGCTGCAAAGTCGATCCCCTCCATCTGTGAAACGTCGATTCCCTTCTGTTCTCCGATCACCCGGATGATGCCTTCTGCTGCTTCCTCCCTGTCAAATACGCCGTGGACATAAGTTCCGCAGACATTGTTCAGGTACACGCCGTCTGTCTTTTCCTCTCCTGTCACATGATCTTTCAGAGCTACGGCTCTGCCTGCTTCTCCCTTTATCATGGTTTTTCCCATGTGAATCTCATATCCTTCCACCTTTGCTCCGCTTAATGGAGACAGCTCTCCTGTCAGGCTGCAAAACTCACCGGAGACTCTGGTTCTTGTTTTTTCACGGGCAAAAACCGTTTCCATGGGAAGAAGTCCCATCCCCCGGATGGTTCCTCCTGCTTCTACTCCAAATGGATCGCTCAAGCTCTCTCCCAGCATCTGATAACCGCCGCAGATTCCGAAAATAAGCTTTCCCTCTGCGGCTTTTTTAAGGACTGCAGCCTCCATGCCGCTCTCTCTCATCCACAGCAGATCTTCCATGGTATTTTTTGTTCCCGGCAGGATAATCATATCCGGATTTTTCAGTTCTCCCGGATGCTTCACATAGCGGAGAGAAACTCCCGGGATGCTTTCCAGAGGATTAAAATCTGTGAAATTGGAAATTCTCGGCACACGGATAACCGCAATATCGATCAAGTCTGCCTTCTGCCCGCTGTGAAAGCGCTCCGTAAGGCTGTCTTCATCCTCTACCTGAATATTCATGTAAGGCGCCACCCCTACAACGGGAATGTGGCTTTTCTTTTCCAGCATCTCCACTCCCGGATCAAGAATGGACTTGTCTCCCCTGAACTTATTGATGATAAGGCCTTTTACCATAGCTCTCTCATCCTCTTCCAGAAGCTCCACTGTGCCGATAAGCTGGGCAAAAACTCCTCCTCTGTCAATATCTCCCACAAGAAGTACCGGCGCCTTCGCCATCTTTGCCATTCCCATATTTACAATATCTTCATTTTTTAAATTAATCTCCGCCGGACTTCCGGCTCCTTCGATGACAATAATATCATGGGTATCCGCAAGCTTCTGATAGGCCTTCATAATATCCGGAACCAGCTTCTTTTTGTATCGGAAATACTCCCTTGCGCTCATATTCCCCAGGACTTCCCCGTTTACGATCACCTGAGAGCCCACATCGTTGGTAGGCTTCAGAAGAATGGGGTTCATAAGGACAGAAGGGGCAATTCCCGCTGCCTCCGCCTGCATAACCTGGGCCCGTCCCATCTCCAGTCCTTCCTCCGTAATGTAGGAATTGAGAGCCATGTTCTGGGATTTAAAAGGCGCCACACGATAACCGTCCTGTTTAAAAATCCTGCAGAGCCCTGCTGCAAGAAGGCTTTTTCCTGCGTTGGACATTGTTCCCTGCACCATAATTGCTTTTGCCATACTGTAACCTCACTTTTGTACGATTTCCTTAAAGGCTTCCATCAGTTTCTCATTTCTTTGGTGATCCTTCACTGCCACCCGGAAATATCCTTTTGAAAGCCCCGGATAATTGCTGCAGTCACGGATCAGAATCCCTTTTTCCACACACTGCTCAAAAAGCTTCTCCGGACCTTTAAAAAAGATATAATTGGCCTGAGAGGGAAACACCTTAAGCCCCAGCTTTTCCATTTCTCCTTTCAGATATGCCGCCTCCTCAAAGACAAGCCTTCGTCCTGCTTCTACATACGCTGTTTCTTTCAGGGCTGCAAGTCCCGCTGCCTGTGCCATGGCAGATACATTCCAGGGCTGTGTCATAAGCTCCATCTGTTCAAGGGTCTCCCTGTCAGCGCAAAGGCCGTACCCCAGGCGGACGCCTGCAATGGCATAACGCTTTGTGAAAGCTTTCAGAAGAAAGAGATTTTTATATTCTTTCAGATATGCCTTCAGCGTGTAATTCTCCGGTTCTCCGATGAAATCCAGAAAACATTCGTCCACTACTGCAAAGATTCCCTTATCCCTGCAGCAATTCAGAACCTTTTCCAGAAAATCCCGTTCGATAAGGATTCCTGTGGGATTATTGGGATTGCAGAGAAACAGGATATCCAGATCCTCTGTAAGCGCCTCCAGATACTCTTCTTTTACCCGGAATCCCTCTTTCTCTTCCAGAAAATAATACCGAATCTCACAGTCCACACTGGAAAGAGCCTGCTCATATTCCGCAAAAGTAGGGGCAGGAAGAAGGGCTTTTTTCGGTTTTTTCGCCCTGCACAGGGAAAAGATCAGCTCTGCGGCTCCATTTCCGCAGATCACCTCTTCCTTATCCACCTGTTCATACTGTGCAATGGCTTCTTTTAATCTCCCGCATCCAACCTCGGGGTAATCCTCCAGTCTTTCCACACTTTCCCTGATCGCCTGTTTCACCCTCTCAGGCGTTCCGAGAGGGTTGCAGTTTGCGGAAAAATCCAGACAGTGTTTATATTTGTATACGTCTCCGCCGTGTACGTGTTTCATCATTGTTTTGTCTCCTATAGATCAGAGCATCCTGAGTCCCAGGGCTGCTCCCAGAAAAACCGCCAGTCCCAGGAAGCAGGATGCGTAGAGAAGGCGGTTGGCTCTTTTTATGTCCTCAGCCCCCACTTCTCTTGTCTTATCTCCTATCGTCGGTTTTTCGTATAATTTTCCAAAATAATATGCATTTCCTGCAAGCTGAACTCCAAGAGCTCCTGCCATTGCAGCTTCTGTCTGCGCAGAATTAGGGCTTGCATGGTTGCGTTTGTCTCTTCTGTAAATCTTTATGGCATTTTTCGTATCCATTCCCACAAAAACCGTGGCAAGAGCCATGAGCCAGCCGGAGATTCTTGCAGGAATATAGTTTGCCACATCGTCAAGCTTTGCAGCACAGCGCCCGAAGTACAGGTATTTTTCATTCTTGTAGCCAAGCATGGAATCCATGGTATTGATTCCCTTGTAAAGAAACATCAGCCCGATTCCGCCGACTGCCATATAAAACATGGGGGCTATGATTCCGTCTGAAGAATTTTCTGCAATGGTCTCCACTGCCGCTTTTGTCACTCCCTCTTCTGTAAGCTCCCGGGTGTCCCGTCCCACGATCATGGAAACTGCATAGCGCGCTTCTTCGATGGTTCCGTTTTTCAGTCTGTCATAAACCTTCATACTTTCTGTTTTCAGGGATTTTGTGGCCAGAAGCTGACTGCACCAGAAGGTTTCCAGCGCAAGACCTGCCCAGACAGAAATCCCGTACAGGAAGCGCACAGCAAGAAACGGAATTCCGAAACTCAGCGCACAGACTAGAAGCACCTCAAGAAAGCCGCCTGCCAGCTCTCCCTTTTTTGATTTGGGAAAAATTCTGCGGATTCCTCTCTCCAGAAAGGAAATCAGATTTCCGATCACACAGACGGGATGGTAAAGCCATCTGGGATCCCCAATCAGTAAATCTATGAAAAAACCTGCTGCCAGAGCAATGAGACTATACATGAGCGTTTCCTCCCTGCCTTTCTTTTTTATATTCCAGACATTTTTCCAGAAAAGCCTGTGCAAGACGGGGATTTCCGTAATAGTAAAGATGGGGAAATCCTGCCATCAGGCGGTCCGTCCCATGAATACAGTCCCAGCCTCTTTTGCTTAACGGCTTATCTGCCCGAAAGGAAGTCCCGCAGTTCTCTGAATCGAAGTAGTGGAATTCATGAGCAGGCAGTTTTCCCGGATCCGTCCCGAAAACAGTTTCCCCTTCTTTCAGGGTGAGGGTAACATATCCGAACCTTGAAAGCTTTGGCGTTCTGTATGCCTTTCCGGAAATCACCCCTGCCATACAGCGAAGATTTCCCTCCATATCCTCCATCTCTTCATGAAGGTACATAAAGCCTCCGCACTCTGCCATACAGGGCATTCCAGACAGGATTTTTTCTCTGATATCCTTTCGCATGGAATGGTTTTCTTCCAGCTTCCGGGCATTTAATTCCGGATATCCTCCATAGAGAAGAAGCCCGTCTGTGTTCTCCGGCAGGCTGCCGTCCCCTATAGGGGAAAATCGCACAAGCTCCGCTCCCATCTCCTCCAGGAGACGGAGGTTGTCCTCATAAAAGAAGCAGAAAGCTTCGTCATCCGCTACTGCCAGACGCACTCTCTCCGAAAGCTTCCACGAAATTATTTCCTCCTGCTTCTTTTCCACAGGATTTTCCAGCTCCTTTGCACCTGCGGCAAGGCTCAAAATCCCGTCTATGTCCAGGCTTTTTTCCAGAACCTCCGCCAGACCCGTCAGCCGTTCCTTTAATTCCGGAATTTCCTCCGGAAGAACAAGCCCCAGATGACGGCTCTCGATCACACAGTCCTCCACCTTCGGAACATAGCCGTATACGGAAATTCCCAGTTCCCTTTCTGCTGCTTCTTTCATCCGCGGATAAAGCATGGGGGACATCTGATTAAAGATAACCCCTTTCACATGGCTGTCCTTTTTGTATTCCAGAAATCCTTTGATATAGGCAAGAAGAGAAAGACTCATTCCCTTGCTGTTCACAATAAGGATCACCGGAGTGTCTGTGGTATCTGCCAGGTCGTAGGCGCTTGCCATAGTGGAAGTTCCTCCCACTCCGTCGTAATAGCCCATAACCCCTTCCATAACAGCAATGTCACACCCTTCGCTGTTTACGGCCAGGAGCTCTCTTGTTTTCTCTCTTCCCGTAAAAAAGGTATCAAGATTTCTGGATTTTGTCCCGATGACTCTGGAGTGAAACATGGGATCAATATAATCCGGTCCGCATTTAAAAGATGCCACTTTCATGCCCCTGTTTACAAGAGCCTGAAGAAGCCCGCAGGTGATCAGGGTTTTTCCGCTTCCGCTGCCTCCTGCTGCCAGAAGAATTCTCGGTGTTTTCATGGGATCTCCTTTCCCGGATTCTGAAGTGTAAGAATGTAGATCGGGTTTTCCCCCATCATCATATGATAACGTCCCACTTCCTTTGAGCGGGCTGCCCCAAGCTGAACGATCTCCCTGGTTTGAAATTCAAACTCCCTTGCAGTTTCCAGCGCTTCCGATACTGTCTCCAGGGTAATACAGTTGATCACCATTCGGACTTTTTTATTTTTCTCAAGAAGCTTCCTTACAATTTCTTTTAAATTTCCGGAGGAGCCTCCGATAAAAGCGTGGGTGGGCGCAGGAAGGTCTCCCATCGCCTCAGGCGCCAGGCCGGGAACAATCATCAGATTATCCGCTGCAAATTTCTGCTTATTCTTTTTCAGAAGCTCTGTGGCTTCCTCCTTTTTTTCGATGGCATAAACCTGCCCCTCATGGGCGCACAGCGCCATTTCCACAGAAACTGAGCCGGTTCCCGCTCCCACATCATAACAGACGGAATCCTCCTGAAGCTTTAATTTGGAAAGGGAAACTGTTCGCACCTCCTCTTTCGTCATAGGCGCTTTTCCCCTGATAAATTCCTCATCCGGTATTCCATGGACTGTACTTTGGGGTACCGCTTCTAAGTTGTATGCGCAGATGACACTCAGAGCATCTCCCTGATACTCTGTAAGCTCTCTGGCTTTTTTTGAAAAAACAGCCTCATCCTCATAGGAAAGACGTTCCCCCACATAAAGAGTAACCTCTCCCATTCCATAGGACACCAGTTTTTTCGCCAGCTCTGCCACACTGTCTTTTGTTCCTAAAATTGCAAAAACCTTCCGGTTATGCCGGATGTAATGGATCAGATTGCAGCTTTTTCCATGAGCGCTGAGGATTTTTGCATCCTCCCAGGACAGACCGATTTTTGCCATGAAATAATTTACAGAGGAAATTCCGCAAAGGATTTCCACCTCCCCCTCCAGAAGGGTCTGCAGTTTTTTTGCTCCGCTGTAAAAGCCCACATCTCCTGATAAAACAATCGCGATCCTGTCATATTCCGGATGCTCTTTTATGTAATCTGCAATCACCTGGCTTCGATATTCGCAGAGGGTTTTCTGTCCCGGCTGCGCTGCGGCTTCTACCATCCGCTTTGCACCGATGAGTAAATCCGCCTGCTCCACTGCCCGTCTTCCTTCTACTGTAAAAGTACCCTCGCTGCCCATGCCGATTCCGAGAAGTGTAATGTGAGGCTTTCTGTCTATCTGAAACATCTTTGTCAGATATGCTTTGCATTCTGTCAGAGACATCCCCTCTTCCTTCACAGGTCGTCCGATGATCACGGGAGTGACGCCGCATTCCAGAGCAGCCTCTGTTTTTTCCCGGAAGCCTCCGGCCTTTCCCGTATCCTTTGTCACCAGGTATTTACAGTCAAACTGCCGGAGCATGGCTGTGTTTAACTCCTTACTGAAAGGCCCCTGCATTCCAATGAGATGCTTTCCCTCAAATCCCAGCCTGCTGCAGGCTTCTGCAACAGAAGGCAGGGAAAGAACCCGGGCAAACAACCGGTTCTGATAATCGGGAATCCCTGTAAATTTATGCAGCTCCTTACTTCCTGTTGTGAGAAGTACGTTTCCCTGTGTTCCTTTTAAGTACTCTGCCGCTGCTTCCGTGGATTCCACATAAACTGCCTGTCCCTCCTGTTCCCCTTCTTCTCTCAGTACGCGAAGGCAGGGAAAGCCTGTCTTTTCACAGGCAGTTCTTATATTTGCCGTCACCTCTGCGGCGTAGGGATGGGTGGCGTCCAGAATGATCTGAGGATTTACTTCCCGAAAAAGCTCTTCCATGTTTTTTTCGTCCAGTCTTCCGGGACTTACCTTAAGATACCCGTTTTCTTCCAGAGCTTTTCCGCCATAGTCTGTTGCTGTACATACATATACAGGCACCTGGTACTTTGCCAGAAAACGGCTGATTTCATAGCCCTCTGTCGTACCTGCAAAAACAAGGACTTTATACATTTCTGTATCCTCTTGGCGTTACCATTTTATGGTTCAGTTCTTTTGTCTCGGAGTTCCCCACAAATACCGTAGTAAACATATCTACTTTTGTGTCACGCAGCTCTTTTAAAGTCATGACACGGGATTCCTCTCCCTCTCTTGCGATGTTTGAAACTATTCCGCAGATTGTTTCCGGCGACTTGTACTGCATCATCAAATCGCAGGCTTTCTGCAGATAATCGTGGCGTTTCTTACTGGACGGATTGTAAAGGCAGACTGCGAAATCCGCCTTGGCTGCCGCCAGAAGTCTCGCCTCAATTTTTTCCCAGGGTGTGAGAAGGTCGCTTAAGCTGATCAGACAGAAATCGTGGATCAGCGGCGCGCCAAGAACTGCAGCTCCGCCTAAGGCTGCTGTCACTCCGGGAATGATTTCCAGTTCAATTTCCGGATAATTCACACCAACCTCATACATCAATCCTGCCATTCCGTAAACTCCCGCATCTCCGCTGCAGATCATGGAAACCACTTTGCCCTTTTTTGCCTCCTCAAAAGCAAGGACGCAGCGGTCTACTTCTTTTTTCATAGGAGTGGTGAGAAATTCTTTTCCCGGGAAATGATCTTTCACAAGATCCACATATACGGTGTAGCCAATAATGGCATCGCTTTCCTCCATTGCACGGATTGCTTTTCCTGTCATCTGGTCGTATGCGCCAGGTCCGATACCGATCACATATATTTTATTCAAAATGTATCCTCCATTCTGCGGCTGCCACGGCTGTTGTCACGCCATCTCCGCCTGTTTTTCTCTGTAGCAGTCTGCCCTTTCCCGCGGCCAGAACTGCGCTTCGCTCGCAGACGTTGTCCACCCCGGTAATCCCTTTTACAAATGTGGATGGGGTAAACTCTCCCGGCACTGCCAGAAGCTCCTCTGCGGTGTATGTCTCAAAAGGAATCTGCCAGTTCTCAGCCAGTGCCAGAATTCCCTTCTCTTCTTTTTTCAGATCAATGCTTGCAATTTTATGAAATGCTTCTTTACAGAAATCATGTTCTTCCAGCATTTTTTTTGCTGCATGAGCAATCGTTTCTTTGTCTTTTCCCTTTTTACAGCCCATTCCCAGGTACAAAACCTTCGGAATCACCGCTGTTGTGGAAGGAAATGGCTGACAGCCTCTGTGAATGGTCACAGCTACGCCAGTATCAGGCACTGTCTGCATCTTTCCCTTCTCTATCGGCAATCCGTCCCTGCTGCAGGGAATCAGTCCTTTGGGAAGCTCTCCCTCCCAGGGAAACTCACTGTAAAATCCAACCGGCTCCCCTGCAAGGATTGCAGCCGAGACCTCCTTGGCAGCTGTCATATTTCGGATTTCCGCCTGATTTTTCTTTGCGAAAACATCCACTGCAAATCGGCCATGCAAATCTGTGGCTGTCGTCACCACACACTGAGCTCCCAGAAGTTCCGAAGCCTGTTCTGCCAGCTCATTGGCGCCTCCCAGATGACCGGAGAGAAGAGAAATCACAAATTTCCCACATTCGTCAACAACCAGAACTGCCGGGTCTTTTTTCTTGCTTACAATATAAGGCGCGATGCTTCGCACTGCGATCCCGCAGGCTCCTATAAAAATCAGGGCATCTGCTTTTTCAAACTGCTCTGCTGTCCACTCTCCTGTGCTGCCTGTAATGGCATCCGGCAGGTATCTGCTTTTTTTATCCAGGGTAACCCGGCAGGTTTCCGTCTCCAGAGCTTCTTTCAGGCGGCTACCTGTGGCAAAGCCTGTAAGACTGAAACATATCATTGCTATTTTCATATCAAAATGACCTTCTTATTTCGTTGCTTCCCGAAACTCTGTGGTAAACGTCGGGTCATAAAGCTTGGAACGCTCGTAATGTGCAGCGGCTACCGTATCCCCGATGATCATAAGGGCTGTCTTTGTAATATCGTTTTCTTTGGCTGTCTGAGCAAGAGTACCTACTGTGCAGATAAATTTTTTCTCATCCGGCCAGGTTGCCTTGTAGACAATGGCAGCCGGAGTATCTGCCGTATATCCGCCTTCAATAAGACGCCTGCTCAGTTCTTCCAGCATACCTGTGCTTAAGAAGATGACCATGGACGCATTGTGGGCTGCAAAGGACTGAATGCTCTCCTTTGACGGAACCGGAGTTCTGCCCTCCATTCTTGTAATTACAACGCTCTGGGAAATTTCCGGCAGGGTGTATTCCAGATTCAATGCACTGGCAGCGCCGCAGAACGCACTGACACCCGGACAGTAGTCGTACGCAATACCTTTCTCATCCAGAATATCCATCTGCTCGCGGATTGCCCCGTAAATACAGGGGTCGCCTGTGTGAAGACGAACGGTGGTCTTTCCTGCTGCCTCTGCTTTTTCCATAACGGAAATAACCTCTTCCAGAGTCATTCTGGCGCTGTTATGAATGGTGCAGATATCCTTTGTATACTCCAGAAGCTGCGGATTCACAAGTGAACCCGCGTAGATTACCACATCTGCTTCCTCCAATAATGCTTTTCCTCTTACTGTGATCAAATCCGGCGCTCCCGGACCTGCTCCTACGAAATGTACCATAAGTATGTCTCCTTCTGTATCATAATTATTTATTTCTGTTTATCAGCTCAATAAGCTTTTCTGCATCCTCTGTCTGGCCAAGGTAGCCATAGGTATTGTTAAACACAACCGCCCCAAGAAGAATCTGCGAATAGGAGCGGTGGTTGAGATAATACTGAATGCGGGGCAAAATCTCTTCCATGGTTTTTTCTAAAAATCCATACTCCGAGAGAATATCAAGAGCTTCATCCGTGGTGGTTCCTTCAAGGATTTTCTTTGCGCACTCCAGCGGCGCTCCTGCACGGATCGCATTGGAGGCGATCGTCTCCATTCTGGCATCAGCGCTGTGAGAATGGGTGTTCATTATCCCCGAAGCAAGCTTTACAAACTTGCCAATATGGGCTACAAACAAAATCCCCTTCACCCCCATATCGACAGCCATATCAATGGTTTCTCCGACATAATTGCTGCACTTGATATTTTTTTCGTAAGGAAGGGTCATATGCTCTCTGAGATAGTCGGCTCCGTAATTTCCCGGTGTGGCAAGGAGATACTCCTCTCCCTGGGCATGGCGCTGGCGCATTTCCACACGGATACTTTCAATGAGAGCCGCCTCGCTCATAGGCTCTACGATTCCCGAGGTTCCGAGAATCGAGATTCCTCCCACAATCCCCAGTCTGGGATTGAAGGTTTTTTTTGCTGCTTCCTCCCCTTCCGGAACAAAAATCGTAATGGTCAGCCCGCCCTCGTAACCGTATTTCAGGCAGGTTTCTTCTGCTGCCTTCAAAATCATGGCTCTGGGCACAGGATTGATCGCCGCCTCTCCGATTTTCTGAGACAGGCCGGGTCTGGTCACCCTCCCCACGCCGATTCCTCCGTCAAGGTGAATCCCTGCCTCCGCCTTTTTTTCTACTCTGGCAAAAATCAGAAGACCATTTGTGGTATCCGGATCGTCTCCCCCGTCCTTTCGGACTGCACAGGTCACTGCATTTTCCTCCTGTTTGATCTCTTCCAGGCGAAGAGAAAGAAGGATTCCTTTGGGAGTCATCAGTTCCACAGTTTCTCTCTGCTCTTTTCCAAGAAGGATTCCGGCCGCCCCCTTACAGGCTGCCGCCGCACAGGAGCCCGTTGTATATCCGAACCGCAGTTTCTTCTGCCCGCGGATCACATACAGGTCTTCCAGACCATTTCCCATGTTATCTTCCTCCTTTTGCAATAATGTCTGTTAATTGAAAAAAAGAGTTTTTGCCGGACAACAAAAACTCTTCTAACTGCATCTTTGGAAATCCCCCGGTTGCCGCAGGTTCTCTCCCTTCCGAAAAGAACATTCAGTATCTGGCTTTTACAGTAACGGACTTGCGAGGGACTTCCACCCTTCTTCCTGAAAATGCTCCTTTTTATATATATTTTTTTCTTCAACCATTATATATTTTCGGCCGTAAAAAGTCAACTGCTGCGCCCAAATTGTTGCGTTTCATCTGTATACACAATTACTCCTCTCAGATTACCTTATGTTCCAGCCATTTCCTGCTGTGGAATCTCCAGGTGTAAATAATTCCTCTTGCCGTCCAGTCTGTAAACATTCCGATCCACACTGCAATCGGTCCAAATCCCATAACACGGATCAGGAACACACAGAGGCAGAAGCGAAAGACCCACATGGTTGTGCAGGAGGTAATCATGGAAAATCGCACATCTCCCGCAGCCCGCAGTCCGTAAGCGGGAATAAAGGAAAACATCCATACGATAGGCTTTACAATGGTAATCCACATCACCATATTTATACACATAGCTGCGCTTTCCGGCTCCATTCCTCCGAGAATGGTGATCGGCTTTGTGAGAGCAAAAACTGTCACACAGGAAATAATAAGAATGACTTCCGCTACTGCACAGAGCTTCTTTATGTAATAAACTGCCTCATCCTTTCTTCCGGCTCCCATACATTCGCCTACAACTGTCATAAGGCCAATTCCCACGCCGATCGCTGCAATGCCGTTGACATTTTCCAGAATATTTGTCATAGCCTGGGCTGCAATGGCCGTTGTCCCAAGGGTGGAAACCGTTGACTGGATCGCCAGCTTTCCAAGCTGGAACATACTGTTTTCCACTCCCGACGGAATCCCCAGTCCAAGTACTCTCCGGATCATATGTCCATCCGGTCGAATCTTCCTGTAATCCCGTACAACAATGGGCTGTCTGTCTTTTCGAAGCTGCCACAAAACAACAACTGCGCAGAAAATTCTGGAAACAAGAGTTGAAATTGCAGCTCCTGCAACCCCCAGATCAAATCCCCAGATCAGAACCGCATTTCCCGCAATGTTCATCACATTGGAAATAACAGAAATCGTCATAGGTCCCTTTGTGTTTTCCTGCGCCCGGAAAATAGACGCTCCCGCATTATAAAGGGCGATAAACGGGAAAGATGCTGCCGTATAGAGGAAATAGGTCTTTGAGGCAGACATAACCGACTCTTCCACCTGTCCGAAAATAAAATGAAGGAGTGGTACACGAAAGATCAGACAAACAGCCGTCACTCCCAGGGAAATTGCCGCAATAATAAACAACACCTGCCTTGCGGCCTTATTTGCCATCTCCTTATTTTCCTGGCCCATATACTGGGAGCAGACGATCGCGCCGCCGGCTGCAAGAGCTGAAAAGGCCTGGATCACCAGAACGTTTATAGAGTCCACCAGGGATACTGCCGAGATAGCGGCGGAACCCACATTACTTACCATCATTGTGTCTACGGTTCCCATAAGGGCCGCCAGAAGCTGTTCCAGAATAATCGGAATCAACAGATTCCTCAGCATCCTGTTTGTGAAGAGATGCTGCTCTTTCATTTTTTATCACTCCTTGTCTTTTTTGGCATAGTCTGTTATCCTTTTGACAGTAAGTTCAATGTCTCCATTGACTTTGATCATTCACAAAAGAAAGGAACGTTCCATGCAGCGTATTTTATATTATTCTGTTTCAAAAGACCGTGAAGGGCTCACAATCCTCGATTTTCTAAAAAAAGAAGGGTATTCCCACCATGTGCTGTCTCTAATGAAAACAGACAGAGAAGCCATTTTATTAAACGGGGAAAGGGGATTCGGCAAGACGCCTTTAAAGGAAGGGGATTCCCTGCGCATCCTGATTCCGGAAACGGAAACCTCCGACCAGATTCTTCCCACAAAAATGCCCCTCTGTATTTTGTACGAGGATGAAGATATTCTTGTGCTGAACAAACCGGCAGATACCCCTATCCACCCTTCTCAGGGAAATTACGAAAACACCCTTGCCAACGGTGCAGCCTGGTATTTTGCCCAAAAAGGTGAGCCATTTGTCTACCGCTGTATCAACCGTCTGGACCGGGATACTACAGGCGCATTGATTCTTGCCAAAAATCCCTTAAGCGCAGCTATTCTTTCCCAGCAGATGGCAGACCGGCAGATCCGGCGCACCTATCTGGCTCTCGTGGAAGGAGTCCTGCCCCCAAAAGGCACCGTAGATGCCCCCATTGCCCGGGTGGAAGGTTCTACCATCGAACGGGAAATTAATTTCGAGACCGGAGAACGGGCAGTCACCCACTATGAACGGCTGGCTCTGGGAAAACAGTTTTCTCTGGCAGAGCTTCATCTGGAAACAGGGCGTACCCACCAGATCCGGGTTCACATGAAGTATATCGGGCATCCCCTTCCCGGAGATTATCTTTACAATCCTGTTTACGACAGGATCTCCCGCCAGCCCCTCCACTCTTTCCAGCTTGAGTTCACCCATCCTATAACAAAAAAGGCGCTGATTTTCACAGCGCCGCTTCCCTCAGACTTCAGGAATGCTTTTTAGCATTCCTGACTTTTATTTATTCTTTTCATAAATAACAAGCAGTCCTTTCAGAAGCAGGTCCTCGTCAAGAATAATCTCCCTCTTACAATGGGGAATGACCTTCTTTGCCAGACCTCCCGTAGCGATCACTGTGGTTTTCTGTCCCAATTCTTCCTCAATACGTTCTACAATCCCGTCCAGGGCTGCCGCATTGCTGTAAAGCAAACCGCTTTTCATACAGTCAATGGTATTTTTGCCAATAATACGCTTCGGAGCCTCCAGGCTGATGCCGCTGAGCTGAGAAGCCCTTGAGGTCAGCGCGTCAAGTGAGATGCGCACGCCCGGGAGAATCATACCTCCGATATACTGTTTTTTTTCATTTACAACAGAAACTGTCGTTGCAGTTCCCATATCTATCACAATAAAAGGTACAGGATATTCCGCAAGACCTGCAACTGCGTCTGCCACAAGATCTGCGCCAAGCTGTCCCGGGTTATCCATCATAATATTCAAACCGGTCTTCACTCCCGGTCCAAGTACCATGACCTCTTTTTTCAGAATTTTTTCTGCCGCCAGACGGGCAATATTTGTCACCTGAGGCACTACGGAAGAAATGATACATCCTTCGATGTCTGCTTTTTTGATATGGTAAATATCAAGAACTGTTTTGATATCCACCGCGTATTCCAGCTCCGTTTTTGTGCGGACTGTGGAAAGTCTTTCAATAAAATAGGTTTTTTCTCTGTCAATACAGCCGACAACTATATTGGTATTTCCGATATCAAGTGCTAAAATCATGTTTTTCTCCAAATTCAGGCACACAGATGTGTGCCTGTTCTTTTTCTGTTAATGACTTGTTTCCGCCTTTATTTCATGGTTAATGTCCATCTGGGAAGCAGGAATTAAATGTGCTTTGGAAAGAGCGGTTCCCACTGCGCCTGTGATCACTGTGGATGACAGCATCTCACATACTGCGTTGATTCCCACGAAGGTACAGATAAATACGATCACATTCTGCCCTCCGATCATATCCTGAACATACTGGGTATTTCCAAAAAGAACAACCAGTGCGGTCATGAAAAATGCCGTATTCAGAAACGCGGAAAAGAATCCGGTCACAGCACAGGAAACGTATACGTTTGTTTTCTTACGCATTCCTCTGTAGATGTAGCCGATAAGAAGTCCGTCAAGGGCACGGGGCACAAATCTCTGAATAAATGCCAGAAACGGATTGATTCCAAAAAGCATGGCTCCCATGGCGCTTGTTCCGCCGATCCCAATACACTGGAAAAAGCTTGTAAGGCCGAAAATAGAGCCTGCGATCAGACCGCCCACAGGTCCTAAGACAATGGCGCTGATGGCTACGGGTATCACATTAAAGGTGATGGCGAGAGGTCCGATATTCAGGTATCCAAGGGGTGTGTATGCCATCAGTAAAAGTATGGCTCCCATCAGACCTAACAGGGTAATCTGTGACGTTGTGAATTGCTTTTTCATTGTTTTTTCCTCCTTGTTACTGTTCCCTTCAGGGATACAATACGGTGTGTGCACTTACCCTTCGGTAAGCATAAGTATTTTATCCAGGATTTTTGAAGCTGCATCCTCCTTGCTCATAAGCGGGAGTGATACTTCTTCTTCCTGTGTAATCAGAGTCAGCACATTGGTGTCTCCCTGGAATCCGGCGCCTTCTACTTTCAGATTATTGGCGGCTACCATATCCAGATTTTTCTTTGTGAGCTTGGCTCTGGAATTACCGATCATGTTCTGGGTTTCCATGGAAAATCCACAGAGAAACTGTCCTTCTTTTTTATGTTCTCCCAGGAACTTCAGAATGTCGTCCGTGCGTTCCAGCTCTATGGAAAGCTCCCCGTCTTTTTTCTTCATTTTTTCATCGCTGACGGTTTTGGGACGGTAATCTGCCACTGCTGCGGCCTTGATAATAATATCCTGTTCCCCGCTGACTGCAGTGACTGCCTCAAACATATCTTTTGCAGAAACAACAGGCACTGTCTTAACAAAAGGCGGCGGTGTAAGAGAGGTACGTCCGCTGACCAGCGTGACATCCCCTCCCCGAAGCATAGCCATTTTTGCAAGAGCATAGCCCATTTTTCCTGAAGAATGGTTTGTCAGAAATCTTACGGGATCCACTGCTTCCTGAGTAGGTCCTGCAGTGATAAGAATTTTTTTGCCCTGCAGATCCTTTGGGCAGGCGATTTCCCATTCAATATAAGAGAGTAAGGTTTCCGGCTCCGGCATTTTTCCCGCTCCTGTGTCTCCGCAGGCAAGGTAGCCTGACGCAGGAGTAATGACTTCATAGCCGTAATGTTCCAGAATTTTCAGATTATCCTGAACAACCGGATTCTCATACATATTTGTGTTCATGGCAGGAGAGATAAATTTCTTACACTTACAGGCCATGACCGTTGTAGTCAGCATGTCGTCTGCAATGCCGTGAGCAAGCTTCCCTATCACATTGGCGCTGGCCGGTGCGATCATGACAACATCTGCCTTTTTTGCAATGGAAACATGCTCTACCTGAAACTGGAAATTCCTGTCAAAGGTATCCACCAGACACTTATTTCCTGTGAGCGTTTCAAAGGTAATAGGATTTATGAAATTCGTCGCGTTTTGTGTCATCAAAACATGCACATCTGCATGGCGTTTCTTTAAGGCGCTTGCCAGACCGGCAATTTTATACGCGGCAATACTTCCCGTAACTCCCAATAAAACTGTTTTTCCCTGAAACATGCCTCTCTCCTCTTTCCCTTTTCTTTATAACAAGCATATCGTATATGAACAATATTATAATAGGATGCTTTGTTTTTATCCGATAACATTATAGAACACCTTCTTATAAAATTGCAATAAAAATATATCTTGTTTTCAATTCTGTACACATTTGAGAACACCGGGATATACACGCAGAAAACAGACCGGAACTGTCTGTCCGGTCTGCTTTCTGGCATAAATCATCTTTTTATTACAGGTTTTCTTCTCTTTTTAACTGCTTGATCCTCTCCTGTTCCAACCCCGAAAAGCGGGAAATTTCTTCCAACGATAATTTCCCATCTATCAGCATCAGCCGTGCGCTTTTCAGCGCCTGCTGTTCCTCTCCGCGTGTAACACCCTGCTGAATTCCCTGTTCATAACCACGCTGAATCAGTCGGTCAGATTCCAGTTCCAGTACATTTCCGCCCCTAACATCACCTACTCCCTTTCTTCCTTTGATTTTATCAGAAAACTCCAAAAAAATGCCAGACAAATAATAATGCCCCTTCAAATTGCCATTTACAGGCAAACCAAAACAAGAGCCGCTTTCCGTTTTCTGTTTCATATGATATACTCGGTTGTGAACCGTCATATGATCGACACCACCTTAACATATTAGGAGTATTAGGAGGCTTAACATGAAAAACTATCAGATCACAAACTGGTGCGCCCATTTTATAGAAGACCATGTAAAAGAAGGAGATTTTTGCATTGACGCCACTATGGGAAACGGAAACGATACCCTTCTTCTGTCCAGACTCTGCGGTGAAAAGGGTCGGGTTCTTGCCTTTGATATTCAGGAAATGGCTCTTACAAATACGAAAGCCCGTCTCACAAAAGAAAACGCCCCTCTGAATTACCGCCTGATCCGGGATTCCCATGCCAATCTGACACAGTACGCGGAAGAAGAGACTGCAGACTGTATTGTATTTAATTTCGGCTATCTCCCCGGAGGCGATCACAGCCTTGCCACAAAAGCAGACACCAGCATTCAGGCGATGGAAAAGGCGCTCACCCTTCTGAAAAAAGGCGGCATTCTCTCCCTGTGTATCTACAGCGGCGGCGACTCCGGTTTTGAGGAGCGGGACGCCATCCTTAACTGGCTGTCAAACCTTGATTTTCACAAATATCTGGTGATCAAAAGCGACTACTTCAACCGCCCCAACCATCCGCCAATCCCAGTATTGGTCATCAAACTGTAAAATACGGTTTCTTTCACCTGTAAAAAAATTCTTATAACGTAAAAACGGAAGCACCTTCTCTACTCTGAAGATGACTTCCGTTTTATTTTGCCCTATTGTCACAGGATCGAAATCAAAAAATCTCAAGCTGTATTGAGCTTATATGTGAATGCTGTTGTTTCTCCACCATTCATAAATTTTTATCAGTCAATGATCTTCACAGATTCAATAACCGGCTGCTCCTCGGCTGCAACAAGACCACTCTGGGGATCCTGAGGCTTCACAGTCGTACAGATCTTATCTACAACATCCATTCCCTCTGTCACATGACCGAAAGCCGCATAATCTCCATCCAGGAAATCGCTGTCTTCATGGCAGATAAAGAACTGTGAGCTTGCGCTGTCCGGCATAGTAGCTCTCGCCATGGAAATAACGCCTCTTTCATGGGAGATGTCATTCTTCACACCATTACTCTCAAACTCACCCTTAATGGTTTCGTCAGAACCGCCTGTACCATTACCGAGAGGATCGCCGCCCTGCATCATAAAGCCCTCCATGATCCGATGGAAGGTAAGCCCGTCATAAAAATTCTCCTGGGCAAGCTTCACAAAGTTGGTCACTGTGATCGGCGCTTTATCCGCATCCAGCTCCAGTTCAATGGTACCGTAATCCTTAATCGCAATCTCTGCATGATGAATGCCTGTAAGCTCTTTGGAAACATCAAGAAGCGCTCCCTCAGCGGAAGAAGCATCTGCCTCCAGCTCTTCCCCGTCTGTAAATCCTGCTTCCTCTGCATCCTCTTCACTTACGGACTTTTCTGCATCTTTATCGCTTGCACCGGTCTGTCCCTGGGTTGTTTCATCCTTCTTCGGCGTCTCTGTTTTGCCGCATCCGGCAAGCATTCCCGCCGCCAGTACCGTTGCCATAAACACTGTCAATACTCTCTGTTTCATTTCATGCCTCCAAAAACAAATTTTTAATTACAGGACAATTATATCTTTTCCCCATAAAAATTCAATTCTTTTCACAAAAAGTTCAGATTCTCCCTCTTATCTGATTCTGTCAGGGAATCCAACCTTACGCTGTACCTTGCGAAGTGTTTTTGTTGCATAATAGTTTGCTTTTTCTGCATTTTCTTTAATAATAGAATCAATATATGCCTTGTCCTTGGACAGTCTTGCAAATTCATCCTGAAGAGGCTTGAGAACGCTTACAACTGCTTCCCCTACTGCAGGCTTCAGTTCGCCGTAGCCCTTTCCGTCAAATTCTTTTACTGCCTCATCCGGTGTCTTTCCTGTACATGCACAGTAGATGTCCAGAAGGTTCTTAACGCCCGGCTGCTCATCGCTGTAGCGGATACAGCCTTCAGAGTCTGTCACTGCACGTTTGCATTTGCGCATGATCGTATCCGGATCATCCATAAGATAAATACTTCCATTCGGATTTTCATCAGACTTGGACATTTTTCTCACCGGATCCTGAAGACTCATGATCTTTGCCCCAACCTTACCGATATAAGCTTCCGGAACTGTGAATACATCTCCGTAAATATTGTTGAAACGCTCGGCAATATTTCTTGTAAGCTCCAGATGCTGCATCTGGTCAATGCCCACAGGAACCACATCCGCCTGATAAAGAAGAATATCGGCAGCCATAAGCACAGGATAGGTAAAAAGACCTGCATTGATGTTATCCGCATGCTTCGCAGCCTTATCCTTGAACTGTGTCATACGGTTCAGCTCGCCCATATATGTGAAACAGTTTAAAATCCATGCAAGCTCCGCGTGTCCGGATACATGGGACTGGTAATAAATGCAGTTTTTCTTCGGGTCAAGGCCTGCTGCAATATATAAGGTCAGAAGATTTCTGGCGCGCTTGCGAAGCTCTGCCGGATTCTGGCGCACTGTGATGGAGTGCATATCTACAACACTGTAAAAACATTCATATTCGTCACTTAAAGTCACCCAGTTCTTGAGCGCTCCAAGATAATTTCCAAGAGTCAGGTTTCCGGTAGCCTGCATACCGCTGAATAATACTTTTTTTCCGTCTATCATTGTCTTATCCTCCCATAAAAGTTAACTTATAGTCTATCATTCTATTTTGCTAAAGTCAATTGCAGTTTCCCTCTTTCCATGCTAAAATAATGTTGCCGGCTGTTCTGTTTACAGCAGCCGGCCAAAATCAGCAAAGGAAACGAAAGCGAGGAATCCCTTCATGGAAAAAATCACAAGCTTTACCATTGACCATATGAAACTGCAGCCGGGTATTTATGTATCCCGCAAAGACATGGCAGGCGACACTGTCGTCACAACTTTTGATATCCGCATGACCTCACCCAACGAAGAGCCTGTTATGAACACAGCGGAGCTTCACACCATCGAACATCTGGCAGCTACCTTCCTGCGCAACCATAAGGAATTTGGCGCCAAAATGCTCTACTGGGGACCTATGGGATGCCGCACAGGAAACTACCTTCTTCTCATTGGAGATTATACTTCCGAGGACATCGTGCCTCTCATGACGGAAACCTTTGAATTTATCCGTGATTTCGAAGGCGAGGTTCCGGGTGCATCTGCAAAGGACTGCGGAAATTATCTGGACATGAATCTTCCAATGGCAAAATATCTGGCAAAGAAATTCCTGGATGAAGTCCTTTACCACATCACACCGGACAGACTGGTTTATCCTGAATAAGCTTTTATATCGGCAGCGTGCGCCGCAAGGCTCACTCACACAAAAAGGTCATGACAAATCCTGTCATGACCTCTTTTATTTCTTTCTATTACTGTGCAGGTGTTACGAAATCACCGCTTACATAGCAGACCTGGCCTTCATACTCTACACGTATCCAGCCATTCTCACAGACACCTGTACCGGTGAGCTGTGTTCCTGCTGCCGCACCGCTTACCTGCTGTGCATCTGTGCTTGCATCTGCACGGAGATTCACATCTGCAGTCGTGGTATAGGTTCCTGCTTTTACCTCTACTTTAATACCGCTTGGAGTCTGTTCTGTAACTACTTCAGGAACTGGTGTCGGTTCCGGAGTAGGTGTTGCAACTGCTTCCGGGGTAGGCGTTGCCACCGGTTCCGGGGTAGGCGTTACTTTCATGATCTGTACTGTGGAATCAATTGCAGGATCAAATCCACATCCTGATATACCAAGAATCAGTCCCAGCAAAAGAACCGGTACCATAAGTTTCTTCATAAATCGTTTCCTCCTTGACAAAAGCATTTCTCTTCCTCCAGGCAGCCGTTTATGCTGACTTCCTTTAAACAATCTGCCAATTTCCCAATGCTTCCTGTTATTTATAATTAACCTTAATATACACGATTTTTCTTATTTTGGCAAGTTTTTTGTAACAACTTCTTTTGTTCCCTGCCCTTTGCCTTTGTCAATAATTGTCATTTTCCATTAGAAAATTTTGGATTTTTTGTAAAAAACAAATATAAATTGCGTTTGCCGTTTTTTTATAATATAATGTCCAAAAAGGCGTTTTCTGCCTGAACCAAAGAGAGAGGAGAGAAAAGATGGATTCTGCACTTTATGCAAATTATCTAAACATTCTGAAACATGAGCTGGTTCCCGCACTTGGCTGTACGGAACCCATCGCAATCGCCTATGCCTCGGCAAAAGCAGTCCAGGTTCTGGGTGAATTTCCCGATACCATCGAGATGAACTGCAGCGGCAACATCATCAAAAACGTAAAAGGGGTGACTGTCCCCAATTCCGGCGGTATGAAGGGAATTGACGTTGCAGCTATTCTCGGAGCTGTGGGAGGCAATGCGGACAAGGCGCTGGAAGTTCTGGAGGGAATCACCCCAGAACACATTGCCCGCACCAAGGAGCTTTTGGCCAAAAAAATCTGCTCCTGTTCCCTTGTGGAGGGTGTGGCAAATCTCTATATCACTGCAAAAGCAGCAAAGGGTGACCATTTTGCAGAGGTAACCATCATCAATCATCACACCAACATCACGAAAATCGTAAAGGACGGACAGGTTCTTCTGGATCTTCCGGTTGAAGCGGAAGCAGAGGATGCAGGCATTGACAAATCCCGGCTCACTGTGAAGGATATTCTGGAATTTGCCAACGAAGTCCGGTTTGAGGACATTGAGGAAGTCATTGGCCGCCAGGTAAAGATGAACTCTGCCATTGCCCAGGAGGGGCTGGATAACAACTATGGCGCCCAGATCGGCAAGACCCTCATGCATGTATGGGGGAAAGGTGTTACTACCCGCGCCTGTGCAAGAGCGGCAGCCGGAAGCGATGCCCGTATGGGAGGCTGCTCCATGCCTGTTGTCATCAATTCCGGAAGCGGAAACCAGGGTATGACCGTTTCTCTCCCTGTCATCGCCTATGCGGAGGAATGGGAGGTTTCCAGAGACAAGATGTACCGCTCTCTGGTTGTCAGCAATCTCATCGCCATCCATCAGAAATTTTATATCGGAAGCCTTTCCGCCTACTGCGGTGCAGTAAGCGCAGCCTGCGGCGCCGGCGCCGGCATCACCTATATGTACGGCGGAAGCTACCAGCAGGTTTCCCTGACGATCATCAATACTCTGGGCAACATCGGAGGAATCGTCTGCGACGGCGCCAAGCCATCCTGTGCAGCCAAAATTGCCTCCTCCATAGATGCCGCACTGATGGCATTCCATTTAAGTATCCAGAATAAAAGCTTTCTTCCCGGAGAAGGCATCATCAAGGGCGATGTAGAAGAAACCATCAAGAGCATGGGATACATCGGACGAGTCGGTATGCGTTCTACAGATACAGAAATCTTAAACGTTATGATCGACCGCGTAAACGTGGACGTCGAGTGCTGATTTTGTACAGACGCCGCCTTTTATAACTCTTTTTCAATCACACTTTTACAGGGAGGATTTTTCTCATGAAGAAAAACAATTTTTTACACAGTCTGCCATTCAAGCTTCTGGTCGGAGTTGCACTGGGTATTATTTTGGGACTGGTATTCAGCAGCACAGACAAATCCGGCATCACAATGGGCATTCTCAATGTGGTAGTCACCGTGAAATACATTCTGAATCAGGTCATCAGCTTTTGTATCCCTCTGATCATTATCGGCTTTATTGCCCCCTCTATCACAAAGCTGGGAAGCAATGCGTCCCGGATGCTGGGCGTTGCCATTGTGATCGCTTACGCCTCTTCTCTGGGTGCCGCTTTGTTCTCCTCTGCAGCAGGGTACGCACTGATTCCACATCTTTCCATCGTCACTGATGTAGAAGGACTGAAATCCCTGCCCCCGCTGGTCTTTGAACTTGCCATCCCACAGATCATGCCGGTTATGAGCGCCCTGGTCTTCTCCGTAATGCTCGGCCTTGCCGCAACCTGGACCAAGGCAAAGCTGATCACAGGTCTTCTGGATGAATTCCAGAAAATCGTCCTTTCCCTGGTATCGAAGATCATCATTCCGATTCTTCCGGTATTTATTGCCCTTACCTTCTGCGGTCTTGCCTATGAAGGTTCCATTACCAAGCAGCTTCCTGTATTTTTACAGGTCATTGTGATCGTACTGATCGGTCACTATATCTGGATGGCTCTCCTCTATACACTGGCAGGAATCTATGCAAAGGAAAACCCGATGGAGGTTGTTCGAAATTACGGCCCGGCCTACCTTACCGCAGTAGGTACCATGTCCTCGGCAGCCACCCTTGCGGTTGCGCTGAAATGCGCCAATAATTCCAGACCTCTCCGCAAGGATATTATTTCTTTCGGCATCCCGCTTTTTGCCAACATCCATCTTTGTGGTTCTGTCCTTACGGAAGTTTTCTTCTGTATGACCATTTCCAAGATTCTTTACGGCTCTGTTCCATCTGTGGGAACCATGATCCTTTTCTGTGTTCTTCTGGGAATCTTCGCCATTGGCGCTCCCGGGGTTCCGGGGGGAACGGTCATGGCTTCCCTTGGTATCATCACAGGAGTTCTGGGCTTCGACGAGACAGGCACAGCCCTGATGCTTACCATCTTTGCCCTTCAGGACAGCTTTGGTACCGCATGTAATGTAACCGGCGACGGCGCCCTTACCTTAATCCTTACCGGCTACGCAAAAAAACACCAGATTGCCGAACAGAATATCAGCATCGACTTATAAAGCAAAAAGATCCCCGGTTATCAGCCGGGGATTTTTTTAAATCTGCTTCTTGCCTCTGTAAATATATTTGCCCAGTTTTTCTTTGATCACCTTGCCCTCTTCCGCTGCAAGAGTTCCCCGAAGGAAAACCTTATCGATCTCTCCGTGAAGTGCAAAACCTTCAAATGGATTATTATCCGTATTGTAGGCATGTGTCTTTGCGGAGATCACACTCTCTTTTTCCGGATCGAATACAACAAGGTCTGCATCGCTGCCCTCTGCGATCACACCTTTCCGTGGATAAACGCCGTAAAGCTTCGCCGGGTTTTCGCTTAAGAGCTCACACATCTTTTCCAGGGTGATTCTCCCTTCCCTTACACCGTAGGTATAGAGCAGGGTTCCCCTGGTCTGTACACCGGGCAGTCCTCCCGGAATCTTTGTAAAATCTTTTTCTCCAAGACGTTTCTGCTCCATGGTAAAGCTGCACTGATCTGTGGCAACTGTCTGGATCTCTCCCTTTGCCAGAGCCTCCCAAAGGCAGTCCTGGTCTTCTTTTTTTCTGATGGGAGGTGCGCATACAAATTTCGCCCCTTCAAAATCAGGTCTGGAATAAACGCTGTCATCCAGAAGAAGATACTGCGGACAGGTTTCTGCATAAACCTTCTGTCCCTGCGCTCTTGCTCGGCAGATTTCCTCATATGCTTTTTTGTTGGTGAGATGCACAACCATCACAGGAGCATCCGCCTCCTTCGCAATGACAAGAAGCCTGTGGACCGCCTCCGCTTCCATGGTATCAGGACGTACCAGGGGATGATTTTCCGGTCCGAAACGCCCTGCTTTTTTTGCCTCCTCAATCTTTGCGTCGATCACTCCGGCATTTTCGCAGTGAACGCCGGCAAAACAATCATATTCCTTTAATTTTTTAATAATCTTGTACAAGTCGCAGTCATCTACGATCATGGCAGGATAGGTCATGTAAAGCTTGAAGCTTGTGATCCCTTCTTTTATCATTTCCGGAATCTCCCGTTCTGTCTCCTCATTCCATTCCACCACAGACATATGGAAGGAATAGTCACAGGAACATTTGCCGTCGGCTTTTTTATGCCACCTCTCCAGACCTTCTTTCAGCGTATGTCCTCCCTTGTCCTGGGATGCAAAATCCACTACCATAGTTGTTCCCCCTGCCAGCGCAGCCTTTGTCCCCGTCTCGAAATCGTCCGCAGTCACTGTCCCGGCAACCTCCAGGTCAAAGTGGGTATGTCCGTCAATAAATCCGGGGAAGATCAGCTTTCCGGATACATCGATCACCTGAGCCTCCTCATCCCAAAGTCCTGCTCCCACTTTTTCGATTTTTTCTCCGTTTACCAGCACATCCAGCTTTTCTGATTTCTCAGCTGATACTACTGTACCATTTTTCAACAAATATTTCATAATACCCTCCCTTTTCTCTTGATTTTTGTCCATTTTTAACAGTTTTTATCATCTGTCTTCTATCTGATACATAAAAATATAGCATAATCGTTTTTATTTCTCAATATTTTCAGATATTTTTTTCTCATTAATTTTTAGTATTTCTTATTTTTTTTGTGAAAAAAACTTTTTATTTTCAATTTTCTATGTTATAGTAGAATTAACTTGAGTTGCAGCTGTAAAAAAGAGACAGTTGCGCTAATTTTTTTATAAAGGAGGTATTTCAATGGGACGGCTTACTGTATTAAAACAGATTGCCAAAGACCTGGCTGCTCAGTTTGGTCCTGACTGCGAAGTTTGTATTCATGATTTAAAAACCACGGAACCGGAGCATTCCATTGTATATATTG
>DXXQ01000012.1 GCA_019416265.1 Clostridiales bacterium
TGTACAATGAAAACTAAATAAGGAGGTGCTCCTGTGACAACAACAATTATTGTTGCAATTGTCGCTGTGATGGTCGCGCTACTTATTGCGGTTCCTGTTACTTGCAAGGTCGCTGTGAATAACAAGGTCAAGAAAGACGCAGAAATTGTAGGAACAGCGGAAGACAAAGCAAGAAGCATTATAGATGAAGCCCTGAAAACGGCGGAAACTAAAAAAAGAGAAGCTTTATTGGAAGTCAAGGAAGAATCTCTCCGTACGAAAAATGAACTGGAGAAAGAAACCAAGGAACGAAGAAACGAACTGCAGAAGTATGAAAACCGTGTTTTATCTAAGGAAGCAGCTGTAGATAAAAAAGCGGAAGTAGTTGAGAAGCGTGAAGCAGAATGCACAGCGAGAGCAGCCGAGGTGCAGAAAAAGGAAAAAAGAGTAGAAGAACTTGAGCAGAAAGGAGTACAGGAACTGGAACGTGTTTCCGGTCTGACCTCCGAACAGGCAAAGGAAGAGTTACTCAAATCTGTGGAAGACGATGTCAAAGTGGATGTTGCCAGGCTTTACAGAGAGCTTGAGAACAGAGCAAAGGAAGAAGCAGGAAAGAAAGCTAAGGAATATGTGGTAAATGCTATTCAGAAATGTGCAGTAGACCATGTGTCAGAGGCAACGATTTCCGTAGTTCAGCTTCCGAGTGACGAGATGAAGGGACGTATTATCGGCCGTGAGGGAAGAAACATTCGTACCCTTGAAACTCTGACAGGTGTTGATCTTATCATCGACGATACACCGGAGGCAGTGGTATTATCCGCGTTTGATCCTATTCGTCGTGAGATTGCCCGTGTAGCTCTGGAGAAGCTGATCGTAGATGGACGTATCCATCCGGCCAGAATCGAAGAGATGGTTGAGAAAGCACAGAGAGAGGTAGAAGCACAGATTCGCGAAGAAGGCGAGACTGCAGCCATGGATGTAGGCGTTCATGGAATCCATCCTGAACTGCTGAAGCTTCTTGGAAGAATGAAATTCCGTTCCAGTTATGGACAGAACGCTCTGAAGCACTCAATCGAGGTAGCACAGCTTGCAGGAATGCTTGCAGGCGAGGTAGGAGTAGATGTTCGTGTAGCGAAACGTGCCGGACTTCTTCACGATATTGGTAAATCCATTGACCATGAGGTTGAGGGATCCCATATCCAGATCGGTGTAGACCTGTGCAGAAAGTATAAGGAATCTGCAGTGGTAATCAACGCAGTAGCTTCCCATCATGGAGATGTAGAGCCGGAATCTCTTATCGCATGTATTGTTCAAGCGGCAGATGCGATTTCAGCAGCCAGACCGGGTGCAAGAAGAGAGACTCTGGAGACTTACACCAACAGACTGAAACAGCTGGAGGACATCACTAACCAGTTCAAGGGAGTTGATAAATCCTTTGCTATTCAGGCGGGACGTGAGATTCGTGTTATGGTATTACCGGACCACATCAGTGATGCGGATATGGTAATCTTAGCGCGGGATATTGCGAAACAGATTGAAGCGGAGCTCGAATACCCGGGCCAGATCAAGGTTAATGTGATCCGTGAAAGCAGAGCAATCGATTACGCGAAGTAAAGAGTTCTCTACGAATTACAAATATGAACGCTGTAAATTATGTAACCATACATAATTTACAGCGTTTTTTTCGTGCATAAATACCATAGCTTAACAGTAAACTGGTACAGGGTGAAGCTATGAAAAAAAGAATAAATTCAGAGCGAAAAA
The DNA here is from genome assembly GCA_019416265.1 of Clostridiales bacterium. Lineage (GTDB taxonomy): Bacteria > Bacillota > Clostridia > Lachnospirales > Lachnospiraceae > Blautia_A. The sequence continues at coordinate 1,744 of DXXQ01000012.1, forward strand.
CAGGCTTTCCGGGACTGATACTGTTCCTGTGCGGTTTTCTTCTGGGGAATCTTATCCCCAACATTTTCTGGAGGCTGGAATGGCAGCAAAAAACAATGGCATCTGTCTATTTACTGGAGGTTTTTGCGGATAAAAAAATATCGGGACGGGAATATCTCATGGAATTGCTGAGGATGAGAGGAGGTTATTATGTTTTGTGTACCCTATGCGGAGTGTCCGTGTTTGGAGTACCGGCTGCTGTTATTGGGACATTTCTTTTCGGAGCAGGGCTGGGGGCGCTTTTTGCCATGTCTGTACTGAGCTTTGGGCTTTCAGGGGGACTTGTATGGGGCGGACTTCTTATGCCGCAGTATCTGGTTTATATTCCTGTAACACTCTGCTTTATGTCATGGATTTATGATTTTTCACTGGGAATATGGAAAAACAGAGGACTTCTTCCGGAAAAAGCAGGGTGGTTTGCCGGAAAAATATTTCTGGGTGCGATGGCGTATACAGCCGGTATTTTCATGGAATGTTACCTGAATCCGTGGATGGCTGAAAAAATTTTTAAATTTGCAAATTTATTTTAAATTGTTTTTTTACAAGATATTGTATTTGGTTGCCATAACATACTCGATATTTGGTATTATGTGTCGAAAAGCCTGTGTTTTTGGGCATTTATGAGGAAAAAAGGGTTTGATTTTATGTCAAATACACAGTATAATACAGATACGTTTTGACCTCGTCATTTGAGCAGTGTTTTGGCCGGAGTTTTTTCAGGATTTACGGGCAGAACACTGCATAACACATTTTTACAGGAAACAGGAAGTAGACGGTATGGAAAAAGAGATACAGGCATTTATTGCATATTTACATAATACGAAAAAAACATCGGAAAATACAGAAGTATCCTACCAGAGAGATCTTAAAAAAATGAGTTCTTTTTTATCCGACAGAGGAGTGAGAGAAGTCGGGGAAGTCCGTGAACTGGAGCTGGAAGGGTATATCAGTTTTATGGAAAGAGAGAAGTTCGCTTCCTCTTCAATTTCCAGAAGCGTGGCCTCTATCAGGGCGTTTTTCCAGTATCTTGTGAAAGAAAAAATAATTGACAGAGATCCCTCTGAAACTCTGAAGTCTCCGAAAGTGGAAAAAAAGACGCCGGAAATCCTGACGATTGAGGAAGTGGACAGGCTTCTTGCTCAGCCGGATCTGGATACACCGAAGGGAATCCGGGATGCGGCAATGCTGGAACTTCTTTATGCCACAGGAATGAGGGTGAGTGAACTGCTGCACCTGGAGATTCATGATGTGAATCTGCAGATGGGGTATGTGGTCTGCCACGAAAACGGAAAGGAGCGGATCATCCCCATCGGAGGCCCTAGCAGAAAAGCCCTTGCAAGATATATGGAAGGAGCCAGAGGGGTATTTGCGAAGGAACAGAAAGAGACTGCGCTGTTTACCAATTGTTCAGGAAAGGCGATGAGCAGACAGGGATTCTGGAAGGTTCTGAAAGGATATGCAGACGAAGCGGGAATCCTTCACGATATCACGCCTCATACGCTGCGGCATTCCTTTGCCGTGCATATGCTGCAGAACGGCGCGGATTTAAGAAGTGTACAGGAAATGTTGGGACATTCCGATATTTCCACAACACAGGTTTATCTGGGAATGAATGTAAATAAAATGAGAGATGTGTACATGAAAGCACATCCCAGACATTGATAATCGGAAGAAAATGACTGAAATGATACTGCCGGGCAGAGCGCATAGTAGTGCTTCTGTCCGGCAGTCTGTATTTGACGCGAAAAGCGGAACTGTTAAAAAATATAAGCGTTTGTGCAAAACAGATCAGCACATCTGAGCAATAGTGTGAAGGAGCTTTTCCGTTTCCTCCCAGCCAAGGCATGGATCTGTAATAGACTTGCCGTAAATGTGGTCAGCGCCGATTTTCTGGCAGCCGGGTTCAATATAGCTCTCGATCATAAGACCTTTTACCAAAGTGTGAAGATCAGGATCCACAATACGGCTGTGGAGCACTTCTTTGGCAATACGAACCTGCTGTTCATACTGCTTGTTGGAGTTGGAATGGTTGGTATCGATGATGACAGCCGGATTTTTCAGGTTTTTCAGCTGGTATTTTTCCCAGAGAAGGCGCAGATCCTCATAATGGTAATTCGGAATTGCCTCGCCATGCTTGTTTACGGCACCTCTAAGAATGGTGTGAGCCAGTTCGTTTCCTGTGGTTTCAACTTCCCAGCCTCTGTAGATGAAGCGGTGGCCTCCCTGGGCTGCAACAACGGAATTGAGCATGACGGAATAATCGCCGCTGGTAGGGTTCTTCATACCTGCCGGAACATCCATGCCGCTGACAGTCAGGCGGTGCTGCTGGTCTTCCACAGAACGTGCGCCTACAGCCACGTAGGAGAGAAGGTCAGAAAGATAACGGTAATTTTCCGGATAGAGCATTTCGTCTGCACAGGTAAGACCGCTTACCTGGATGGCATGCATATGCATTTTTCGGATGGCAACCAGGCCGGCAAGAAGATTCGGCTTTTTTTCCGGGTCCGGCTGATGCACCATTCCCTTGTAGCCTTCTCCCGTTGTTCTTGGTTTATTTGTATAAACCCTGGGGATGATTAAAACTTTATCCCGGATCTCCTCCTGAACCTTTGCAAGCCGTTCCAGATAATCGCAGACTGCATCCTCATTGTCTGCGGAACAGGGACCAACAATTGCCAGAAATTTTTCGGATTTTCCGGTGAACACATCCTTGATTTCCCGGTCACGTTCTTCCTTTAAGGCCTGAATATTTGCATCAATGGGATATTGGCTGCGGATCTCTTCAGGTGTCGGTAATTTCTTAATAAAATCAAATCCCATAGTGGTATCTCCTTTAAAATAAATTCCTTTGTAATTCAAACTTCAGTATAAACCAATTTTTTTTGAATGTCGATAGAAAATCTTTTTTTCTTTCAGCTTTCTCTTGCAAGCCTTGAAAGAAGGAGGGTGTGAAGAAGGGTGAGGATAAGCTCTGCGAAAAGAATGCCGTATAAATAGCCCCGGATTCCCATAAGGGGAACTGCAAGGAGAATAAAGGCGATTCGTATGGAGAGGCTGATGACACTGTGCAAAAGACTCATGCCGGTTTTTCCGAGGCCGTGGAGAACACTGGTGAGGGTGGTGTTCAAATAGAGGAAGGGGCAGATAAAGGACAGAGTCCGTATGTAGGTTCCGGCTGCAGCGCTGTGAAACAGAAAGTTTCCCAGAAAGTCGCCAAACAGCAGGAAAAGGAGCATACAGGCGACACCCATCAGAGAACAGCAGTAAAAGAGCTGTTTTACCATACGGCAGATCCTCTCTTTTTTTCCCAGCGCCTGTAACTGGGCGACAGAAGGCATCAGCATGACGGCTGCGGAATTTGTGAGAGTTCCGGGAAAAAGAATCAAAGGCATTGCCATCCCTGTGAAAATACCGTAAATACTCAGGGTTTCCCTGCTGCTCAGGCCGTACATCCGAAGACGCTGGGGAATCAGGATCATTTCCATACTGCCAAGAACAGTGAGAAGAATCCTGTTCAGGGTCAGGGGAAGAGAAATGCCCAGCAGCTCCCGGCAGAGCTCCTGGATTCCCTGAATCCGGAAAGGCGTGTATCTGATTTTGTGAAAATGGCTGCCTATGCAGAACAGGGACACGAAAGCAGAAACTGCTTCGGAAGCCAAAGCCCCGCCTGCTGCGATCAGGGGAGTGACAGGCCGTCCCTCAGAAATGAAAATTAGGGAAAGAAGATAGCAGCTTCCCACACGAACCACCTGTTCCAGAAGCTGGATGGCGGACGGAACCACTGTACGCTTCAGGGCAAAATAATAGCTGTTGACACAGGAGTGAAGGGCGCTCAGGGGAAAACTGAAGGCAAGTATGCGGATGAGGGAAGAAGTCTGCGGGGCTTTTAATATTTCCGCCGCAAAAAAATCAGCATTTTTCTGAATAAGCCACGACAGAACAGCGGCTGTCATTACAGACAGAAAACTGCCTGCCCAAAAGAAATCGCCTGCGGCTTTTTTTCGGCCAAGAGCCATATGGGAGGCGCAGAGTCTGGAGATGGCAGTCTGTAAGCCTGAAACGGAAACTGCCATGACAAGTCCCTGGATCGGAAGGACAAGCTGGAAAAGCCCAAGTCCCTGGGCACCAATGGTATGAGAGAGGAATATTCTATAGAAGAAGCCGATGAACCGGCTCAAAAGACCGGCGCAGGTGAGGATCAGAGTTCCCCTGATAATACGATTTTTTGACATGATGAATAACCTGGACTTTTTTTGTCAGTATATTCATAAAACCATCTTGACAGAACAGAATCTTTCTGTTAAAGTAAAAAAAGAAATCCGAGGAAAACACTAGGAATTAAAAAGAGGTGAGGAAATGAAACTGTCAACACGAGCACGTTACGGCCTTCGGGCCCTCATCGATTTAGGATTATACAGTAAAGATGAAACAATCTCTCTCCAGAGTATAGCAGGAAGACAGAACATCTCCGTAAGCTACCTGGAACAGATCATGGCCATGCTGAAGAAAGCGGGGATCATAAAGAGCTCCAGAGGCGCCTGCGGCGGTTATCAGTTGGGAAAGCCTGCAGAGGAAATCTCCGTAGGCGAGATACTCAGGGTTTTGGAGGGCAGCTTAAATGCAGCGGTCTGTGAGGAGGAAACCTGTCAGGGATCGGACATCTGCGTGGCGAAAACAGTATGGAAACGCATTAATGAGGGCATTACAAATGCAGTGGATACTCTGATGCTCAGCGAGCTGATAGAGGAGAGCAGGAGGATGCGGCAAAAGAATGCAGGAATGAATAGAGAGCAGGAGGACGAGATATGATTTATTTAGATAATGCAGCAACAACAAAGACAGCGCCTGAGGTTGTCCAGGCTATGCTGCCATATTTTACAGAGTTTTACGGAAACCCGTCAAGTGTTTATGATTTCGCGGGAAAGAGCAAGGAGGCTGTCACAACGGCCAGAGAGCAGATCGCAGAGGTGATCGGCGCAAAAAAAGAAGAGATTTATTTTACGGCAGGGGGTTCAGAAGCAGATAACTGGGCGCTGAAAGCTGCGTTTGAATATTTTAAAGGCAAGGGAAACCACATCATCACAACAAAGATAGAGCATCATGCCATTCTTCATACCTGCCAGTATCTGGAGAAGCGCGGAGCAAAGATCACTTACCTTGATGTAGATGAAAACGGAGTGGTGAAGCTTGACGAGCTTGAAAAAGCAATCACACCGGAAACCATTCTGATTTCCGTTATGTTTGCAAATAATGAGATCGGAACCATTCAGCCGATCAGGGAGATCGGACTGATCGCCAGAGAGCACGGGATTTTATTCCACACAGATGCAGTCCAGGCCTATGGCCAGGTACCCATCAATGTGGATGAGATGAATATTGATATGTTAAGCTCCAGCGGACATAAGATCAACGGGCCGAAAGGAATCGGTTTCTTATATATCCGCAAGGGCGTAAAAATCCGTTCCTTTGTCCATGGAGGAGCACAGGAGCGCAAGCGCCGTGCAGGAACCGAAAATGTGCCGGGTATCGTGGGATACGGTGCAGCGGCAGCCAGAGCGCTGAAGACCATGAAGGAACGTACAGCCGGAGAAATCGAATTAAGAGACTATATGATCGAACGGATCAGCAAGGAGATTCCTTTTGTAAAGCTTAACGGAGATCCTGTGAAACGTCTTCCGAATAATGTGAACGTAAGCTTCCGTTTCATTGAGGGAGAATCACTGCTCCTTATGCTGGATTCCTTCGGGATCTGCGCATCCAGCGGTTCCGCCTGTACCTCAGGCTCCCTGGATCCCTCCCATGTGCTTCTTGCCATCGGACTTCCTCATGAAATCGCCCACGGCTCTCTCCGTCTTACTTTAAGCGAAGAGACAACGAAAGAGGAGATTGATTTCACAGTGGATAAATTACGGGATATTGTGCAGAATTTGAGAA